>JACDAE010000779.1 GCA_013695595.1 Ktedonobacteraceae bacterium
GGTGCACGCCTTAAACCAGAGGCCCTGGCCGTCACAGTGGGTGGCCGCAATATTGTGCAGGTCACAAGACTCTCCATTGTACTGACGCAGCACTTCTTCCAGGATCTGGAGACGCAAGAACTGGCACCCCAGGACCCATTAGCGATCGCAGTAGTGAGCAAGAAAAAAAGTAGCAGCAAAAAAAGTAAGGCAGATAAAGAAGATGAAGTGGTATCGCTGCTGGGAGATCCTCTGACGCCGATCAGTCCCGATGGGCCATTGGTAACGAGTTCACTGAGCACACGCGACAAATTTATTGCACGCCAGATCCTCAAAGAGATCCGTGCTCGTTTGCAGTTCTTGATCGACGTTGGCCTCGATTATCTCACGGTAGATCGCGCGGCGGCGACGCTCTCAGGAGGCGAGGCACAACGTATTCGCCTGGCAACACAGATCGGTTCAGGCCTGATGGGGGTCCTCTATATTCTGGATGAACCCAGCATTGGTCTGCATCAACGAGACAACGAACGCCTGATCAAAACGCTGGTACGACTGCGCAATCTGGGGAATACACTCCTTGTTGTTGAGCACGACGAAGACACCATGCGAGCGGCGGATCACATTATCGACATCGGGCCTGGAGCTGGTGAACATGGTGGATACGTTGTTGGCGAAGGCACCTTCGACGAGATCCTCGCCAACACCAATTCGCTCACAGGTGCGTATCTTTCGCGGCGCAAGCGCATCGAGATTCCAGAGCAGCGACGACCCGGCAACGGTAATACACTCGTGATCAAGGGAGCACGCGAGAATAACCTGAAAAACGTTGATGCGGAGATCCCACTTGGCAAGTTTGTTGCGATCACTGGCGTCTCCGGTTCAGGCAAAAGTACGTTGATCACGGATATTCTCTATCGCAAACTGTCACACGTCTTCTTCCGCGCCCATGAGCGACCAGGTGCCCATGATGCGGTTGAAGGACTGGAACATCTTGACAAAGTGATCGATATTGACCAGTCGCCGATTGGACGCACGCCACGTTCTAATCCTGCGACCTACACCAATGCATTTACGAGCATACGCGAGCTCTTCGCCCAGGTACCAGAATCGCGCCTGCGTGGTTACCAGCCGGGACGTTTCTCCTTCAATGTGAAGGGTGGGCGTTGTGAAGCCTGTAAGGGGGAAGGCATCGTCAAGATCGAAATGAACTTCTTGCCAGATGTCTATGTCCCATGCGAGATCTGCACTGGCAAGCGCTACAATCGTGAGGCATTGGAGATCCATTATAAGGGCAAGACCATCGCAGACGTGCTGGACATGACCGTAGAGGAAGCAACGGACTTCTTTTCCAATGTCCCCTCAATCTACAACAAGATGAAGACACTCAACGATGTCGGCCTGGGATATATGCGCCTGGGTCAGCCAGCCACCACGCTTTCGGGTGGTGAGGCCCAGCGTGTCAAACTCGCAACCGAGCTATCGCGTCGTGCAACCGGTCGTACGATGTATATCCTGGACGAACCCACCACAGGACTGCATTTTGCCGATGTCGACAAGCTGCTTGAAGTATTACAACGGTTGGTGGACACCGGGAACTCCGTCGTCGTGATTGAGCACAACCTGGATGTCATCAAGAGTACCGACTGGATCATCGATCTGGGACCTGATGGCGGCGATAGAGGTGGTTATATCATCGCTCAAGGCACACCAGAAATGGTTGCGGAGGTTCCAGAGTCATATACAGGCCATTTCTTGAAGCGTATGTTTCAAGAAGAAGCCGCATTCGATGCCCATGCACGGGAAGAGGGGCGTGTGACAACAGTTGGATAGGCTTGATCCCAACTATCTAAAAAAACGACGTTAATACCATGAAATAGGGTAGGGGTACCAGATTATGCAGTTTAAAATTTGAATGTGGATATCACAATGATGGGCTACCTTTGATCAAGGTAGGGAAGCCATTTATTATTCCGTGGGCTGCCATCGCGTGGCATCGGCCTGTCATGGGCGTTCATCGGTGTTCATGGGACACGGAATTATAAATGGCTTCCCTACCTTAATGGTCTTTTCACACAATTCAGATATCCAGAATACTTATTGAAACTGCATCATCGCGTCCGCGATTCATCGACCCTGGACCACACAATCAATAAATTGCGGACGCAGTAAACCTGGTACCCTACCAGATTCCCTATTTCACACATTTTTCCATATTTGGGCACCATTTTTGAAAAAATCCCTCTTTGAGAGAGTTGCAAATTTAACGTTTGGCCTGAAAGATCTGGCGATCGGGCAGGCGCACAGATGTTAAGATGCCACTTTTATAGGCACCTGTATCTATACCGATTTTATTGGGTTGCAGAAGTGGCTCTGAGAACGACCAGTGACCAAAAACAACCGGCTTTCCCCAATCGTACTTGCTCTTCAAGAAACCTTTTGCGCCCCACATCTTCATCACATCAGAGGTTCTTGCCGCTACTTTACCTGGTTCCAGACCGGCATGAACATAATAAGCATGTTCGTCTTCGTACTCGACACGCGTTCCCTCCAGCCAGAAGCCTACAGAGAACGGTATCTCACCATTATAGTTATCCCAGACATCGAGCGCACCGTCCATATCAGGAGGACTCTGGAAGCGCGCGCCATCCCATTCAGCCAGCCATGCATCATCATGGTTGCCACGCAGGAAAACACAGTTTTTATGAGTACGTTGTAATTCTGCCAGCAGCAATATCGTAGCAATCGAGTCTTCGCCACGATCCATATAATCACCGAGGAATACCAGCGTATCCTGTTCCTGAAAGGGAAGAATAGTGAGCAGTCGTTGTAACAGAGTTACCTCGCCATGTAGATCACCAATCACATAGGTCATATCCACGATATCCTCAAAATTGATAACAGTGAACGGCACCAAATGTGTGAATGGCACCGTTCAACAAATCTGATACATGCAACCTACTGATGCTGACCAGGAGTATATGGTGGTGGTGGATAAGAAGTCTGCCCATACGGTGCCTGCGGTTGAGCAGGAATATATTCTGACGGATACGGCTGACCATAGGGAACCTGAGGTTGACCTTGTTGACCATAAGGCGGCTGACCATAGGGAACCTGAAGCTGACCATACGGTGCCTGGGATTGACCATAGACAGGGGGCGCATAATGGCCTGAAACGCCATACGGTGCCTGTCCTACAGAGGACTTTGACTTGCTCAATAAATGCTTAGTGCTACGAACAATAAAAACGATGCCGACAACGACAAAAACAATACCCATGATAATCCAGTATGGATAAATATTCTCACCATCACCAATAACAGCGGCGAGAGAGATAAGACCACCAACCGGAAGCATGATAATTCCAACGATAAGCTGTGCCACCGGTCTTCCATTCAATGCACGAAAAAGCAAACGCGTCAGGCTATACAATACGATTTTCCTCCCTAAAAAGAGACTCTATAATAGCAATAAAATGTACATCGTCACATACATATGTATAACGTCTAAAGAATAAAATGATCACTATAAAATAAAAGTACTAGTAGAACGATGAGAAAGGTTCTAGGGAGCTTTCATAGAAACAGAAAAGGAATTCGGGGTAGGATAGATAAATATGGGTAGGGGCGTCACCTTGCGTGCGCCCCTACCCAGGTGCATTGGTGGATGGATGGTGTACGAGCATCAATCAGACCAATCCGTCCACATACTAGACGCGTTTTCCTTCTTCAAGGGGTGCGTAAACCTCTTCAACAGAATCCAGTTGTTTTACGGGCGCTTCTGGAAGCGGCGTCTCGGTAGGAGCCGGGGGTTCTGGGTCGGGACCACCCAACTTTATAGCACCACCTCCGTGACGCTGGCTATAATCGATCCAGAAAATCAACCCGGCCATCGTTGCAACGACTAACCCAAGACCGACAAACTTGAGTACATGCTTGAATACAAGGGCAAGGACACCAAAGAAGATCATCAGACTATAAATGACATAACATATCTGCCTGACAGTCCAACCTGTCGCGCGGAGGCGCTGATGCAGATGAGTTGTATCATAATGCCAGGGCCGCTGACCACGGCGCACGCGATTAATCATGACTACGGCAACATCAAGAATAGGAATGCCCAGCACCATCAGAGCCAGAGCGATCTTGGCTCCCCCCATAATCGAAAGTGTAGCCAGGGTCAGGCCCAGGAATTGCGAGCCGCTATCGCCCATAATAATCTTCGCGGGATTCCAGTTATGTGGCAAGAAGCCGATCACCGCGCCAGTAAAAATAATCGCAAGGATAGCTATCGTGTGTTGGTTCAGTGTCCAGCTTATAACAGCGATAAAAAAAGCGGTGATACCAACAATACCAGTTGCCAGCCCGTCCATACCATCGATCCAATTGATCGTATTCATCATACCGACCATCCAGAACCAGGTAAAAAGAACGGCAGGAACGGCAAGCAGCGAGATGGCTGGGAATTGACCAGGAGCCGGATGAATAAAGAGCGTGATTTCGGGGCGCTGGTACCAGTGCAATGCGAGACTATCGACCCTTGCGCCAAAAGGATTGCTGAAGCCAAACAGGAGGACACCATGGAACTTCGCATCGATATATGGTCCCATCAGCAGCAAGACAGCTACTGTCTGCGCAATAAACTTGGGCAGGGGTTTCATGCCCTTGATATCATCATACACATTCACTATCACCGTCAGGGTTGCACTGGCGAGCAATAACCAATAAATTACAAACTCTTTATGATCTAGTTCAGGGTTAAACTGATAGAATATCAAGGAGGCGATGACAAAAGCCAGAAACATTGCGATACCGCCAAGGCGCGGCACTGGCGCTTTCGCATGTTCTCTCTTGCGCTCAGCCGTGGAGCGATCATACCAGTTGAGCTTATGGGCAATAGCGATAACAGCAAACGTTAATACATACGATAAAAGAAATGCACAGGCTCCTCCAAGCAAGAGCAGGGCGAGATTATTAGAAAAAAGAGCTGATAGAGGCATGGATACTTGCACATTACCAATAATAGACCCTATATGCATAAGAATGTCCTCCCTTGGACAAGCGAATAATAACTTTGCGATAACACTCCAAACAACCCTTACTAACACATTTGATTCCATAGCTTCTGTTATAAAAAACGAAGAGCATACATATCCTTATAGTCTTACTTACTAAGGTACCAGTTCTCCAGACACTTTGCAAGGCACTATTTCACAACCTCATAGGGATATTTGCACCATGCGATCCCAACCCGCATAGTCTTTTTTATAGGCTAGTTGCGCCTGAGGCCAGAGTTGACGCAGTAGCAAGCTAAGGGCTTCTCGTTGCGCATACCCAATCTCCAGTAAGAGAACGGCATGCGGATTTAAGATGCCTGGTTGGGCGGCTTCCTGGCAGAAACGACGTAACAGGTCCAATCCTTGTGGACCGCTGAAGAGTGCTTGCAGTGGCTCATACGCCTTCACTTCGGGGGTCAGTATTTCCATCTCGTCGGTACCGACATAGGGCAGGTTGGCTGTTAGTATATCCACAGGTTCCTGCAGGGGAGCAAGAAGATCCCCCTGCAACAGGCGCACGCGTTCCTCAACATGATGACGCTGACAATTAAGGCGCGCAACCTGGAGTGCATCCGTTGAAATGTCACACGCGTAGAGATAGGAAAGGCGGATTTCTTCCAGTGCGAGCGTAATGGGGATAGCGCCACTGCCAGTCCCGATATCGGCTACGACGGGGATCTGTCCCACAGCGATTTTCTGCCTGATAGCGCTGAGTGCCGCCTCTACTAACAATTCCGTTTCTGGACGCGGAATGAGCACACGCTTATCAACCAGGAAATCATGTCCATAAAACTCTCTATGGCCGATGAGATATGCTATGGGTTCATCCAATTTACGGCGCTCGATCAAGTGGAAAAAGTGCGCGGCCTGTTCAGAAGTCACTTCGCGCTCAGGATAGGCATAGAGGGTTGAACGATCGATTGCCAACGTATGTATGAGTAATACCTGTGCATCACGGCGTGCATTCTCGTGACCTGAGGCGGCAAGCATCTGAGTTCCTTGCGTTACGGCCTCTTTAATCGTCATAAAGGTTGGCGGCCTGCAAAGCCTGTATCAAGATCATGCCAGAAGCGAATACGGTCCTCGTCCAGTCGCCAGCATAAATACACTTCATGCTCGTCGCGCACGCTGAGGAAGTCGATTAGACCGGTATCAGGATCCTTCAGTTCACAGCCAGCCTCTTGCAGTTCTTCGATCGCATGCTGAAGAGCCTGGACAGATTCCAGTACATCCTGGTGCAGACGTTGAATACGGCCCTGGAGGTGATGACCATTTCCCATAGACTGAAGTTGGAGCGTCTCAAGTTCCCCTTCAATAACATGCATTTTCTCACGCTCATCCTGTATCTTATGCAATATGATAGTGATGGCCGGCAGGAGCGCTTCTGCCTCTTCCCGTGTGAAGTAGTGCGTCATAATTCCCTTCCTCTGCTTGTATGCTATCCCAGGCGCGTCTTCTCTTTGATACCATACCATATTGTTTCTTCCTTGCCAACTTATGAACTTTTTCATGGTCAGTGGTGTCTCAGACAGTGAAAGGTTATTACAGAAGGAGCCTGCATGATGCCATCAGACGCAGAACTCGTAGCGCAGATACGCGCACACAATGCGGACGCATTTGAGGCACTCTCAATCCGGTATCGTGAGATCATCTATCGTCATGTGTTTTCTACCATCCATGATAGTGACGCGACAGAAGATGTTGTACAGGAGGTCTTTCTACGCATCTGGACACACGCGGAACAGTGGAATGGACGAGGAACATTTAAAGCATGGCTTTTTCGTATTGCAACAAACTTCGCGCTTAATCACCTGCGCACATTGAGAAGGCGCAAACAACAACCTCTGGAATCGCCTTCAGATCCTCTCAACGAGGATGATGAAAGTAGCATTCCAGAATGGATGACCAATCATGCACTACCTGGACCAGAAATCATAGTAGAACAGGGCGAACGCAGCAAGCTCCTGCAACAACTCGTCAACGGACTCCCCGAAGAGAAGCGTGAAGTGTTTCGCATGATACACGATGCTGAGATGGAGACCAGCAAAGTTGCCGAAACGCTTGGCATTCCTGAAGGGACTGTAAAATCACGTCTACATTATGCTAACAGGCGTCTTGCCCGCGCATGGCAGGATGCAACAAAAGAATGGGAGGATATGGCATGACTATTCGTTACTCCGCCCCCTGGCATAAAGCCTCATTTGACGCATTACTCAATGACAGTCTGCCTCGCTTACTGGCAGAATATATACCACTCGTGGATTATAGTGCAGAAGCCACCGGGCGCTACACCTGCCAGATAAAGCTCACACTTATGACGGCAGAACAAGAAGCGGAATTGGCCTATACAGATTTGCCCATGCCAGACGAAAATGGCCTATTCCAGATCAAAGGACAATCTCTCGTCGTCGTTCCGCGTGCAACAAATGATGATCTGGCGAACACTGAAATTTTTTGTGTTGGCGAGCAGTTACACGAATACCTGCAAAGTCATCTGGGCAAGGCACCAGGCGATCTCCCCTGGTATTCAGAGCTGGCAAAAACATGGCTGCCACTAGATCAATGGATCAATGACTTCTTTGATTATCGTGGCAAGGATGGCTGGGCAACCTATGTACAACCTTTCGATCAGATAAACTGGCTGGCGCGCCAGAGTCATTTACGGCGCGTCTCCATCCAGAAGCGTCAGCATCTCTTTACGCCGGGTCACTTCGGACGCGCCTGTCCCTTTGAAACGCCTGAAGGTCCAAATATCGGACGTATCATACCAGTTGCCGTTGGTGCTGATATTCGCAATGGAAAACTGATCGTCGTCGATGAAAATCCTGAAGCCACTTCTGGCCTTGCAGCAACAATGATCCCTTTACTCGAACATAATGAACCAACGCGCCTGCTCATGGGAACAAACATGTTGCGGCAGTGGATCGTGCCTGAAACACCCGAACCTGCACTGATCCAGAGTGGCAACGAACCGGATGTGCCTGATTTCTGGTGTGGGCGCAACCTGCTCACAGCATTCATCTCCTGGGGTGAGGATACCTATGAGAATGGCATCATTCTCAGTGCATCGTGCGCAAAGCGGCTCTCTTATACCCAGCCAATCGAACCGGGAGACAAGATGAGTAACCGTCATGGGACAAAGGGTGTCGTGAGCAGAATACTTCCAGATGAAGAGATGCCTCATCTTGCTGACGGCACACCTATCGAACTCATCTTCAACTTTATCAATATTCATGCACGAGCGAACTTTGGACAGATACGCGAAGCCGTATTAAGCCGTATCGCACGCGCAAAAGGAGAGACGCTGATCATACCACCCTTCCATGCACCAGATGAGCAAGAAATACGTATGTGGCTGGCACAAACGGGTCTGCCAGAAGACGGAATGGAGGTGCTCATAGATGGGCGCAATGGGAAACCATTAGCCGGACGAGCAACGGTTGGTGAGGTTTATTGGGGCAGGCTCGACCATATGGCACGCGACAAGGTACGTATCACAACGGATAATACAGGTGGACAATTATTGAACGAATATGGTTACTATGCATTGCGAGACGCTGGCGCATTTAACACTATTCTGGAG
>JACDAE010000780.1 GCA_013695595.1 Ktedonobacteraceae bacterium
AATAAATGGCTTCCCTACTTTGATCATTGTAAGTAGTTTTATCTATACTACGCGATCGGTTGCTTCATCGATTCTATCAGAACTTGAGCAACTTCGGGGCGCGAGAACTCGCGTGGAGGGATCTGACCTGATTGTAGCATCTGGCGAACTTTGGTGCCGCTGAGGGTCACATGCTGGTCGGTAGAATGGGGGCAGGTCTTCTTGGAAGCCATTGCATCACACGTGCGGCAGTAGAAAGTGTGATCAAAGAACATTGGTGTGATGCCAAGGGCTGCAGGATCGAACTCGGCAAAGATATAATGCGCATCGTAGGTGCCATAATAGTTACCCACGCCTGCATGATCGCGTCCCACGATAAAATGTGAGCAGCCATAATTTTTGCGCATCAGGGCGTGGAAGATGGCCTCACGCGGACCCGCGTAACGCATGGCGGCGGGCAGGACGCCTAAGATCACGCGGTCAGCGGGATAATAGTTCTCCAGCAGCACTTCGTAGCAGCGCATGCGCACATCGGCGGGAATATCGTCGCCTTTGGTATCGCCGACCAGAGGATGCAGGAAGAGGCCATCAACCGTCTCCATGGCACACTTCTGAATATATTCATGGGCGCGATGCACAGGATTGCGCGTCTGAAAGCCTACCACGCGCTTCCAACCACGGTCGGCAAAGAGCGCACGAGATTGCGTAGGAGTGTAGCGATACTGGGCAAAATGCTGAGTTTGGAGCGCCAAAACGCGCACAGGGCCGCCTAAGAGGACTTCACCCTGTTGATAAAGAACATTCACACCAGGATGGGCTTTATCCTCTGTACGATAGACCTGACGAGCTTCCAGATGTTTATCATATGTATACTTCTCTTCCAGAGTCAGGATAGCCTGTACTGTTCCCTGATCGTTTACAAGGGCTATCTGAGCACCGAGTGACAGATTGTTTGCCAGTTCCTCGGAAGTAGAGAGTGTAATTGGGATAGACCAGGGTAAGCCGTTGCTGAGGTGCATGGTGTTGACCACGCTCAGATAGTCGGCCTGCGTCATAAAGCCGTGTAGGGGACTATATGCGCCAATTGCCAGCATTTCCAGGTCGGCCAGTTGGCGTGAACCAATGGTGATGTGTGGGAATGTTTGTGCCTGTGCGAGCAAGGTTGCCTGTTCGGTGTCAGAGGCCATGTTAAGAATCAGTTCCCCTCCATGAGGAGCGATCAAACTGTCGGTCATCGTTACTCCATTCATACTATTTAGCGAAATTTTACCAATTAAGCGTGATCAGCGACCGCCGCAGTCGTTGTGGCGGAATAGTCTGCGGACGTAAGATAGCCCAGTTCTTCCAGCTTTGCGAAGATGCGGCTGATGCTCTCTTCGATGGTTTCTTTATCCGTCTCGACAACTAATTCGGGGTGTTCAGGTTCTTCGTAGGGATCATCGACGCCCGTAAAGTTCTTGATTTTGCCTTCATCAACCAGTTTATAGAGACCTTTCACGTCGCGGGCACGGCAGACATCGATGGGACATTTCACATAAATTTCGACAAAGTTGCCGATATGCTCACGAGCCCATTCGCGAGCTTCGCGATAGGGAGCGATGGCGGCAGAGATGCAGATAACGCCATTGCGCGAGAGGAGGTTGCAGACGAAAGCGATGCGTTTGATGTTGGTATCGCGATCTTCCCGGCTAAAGCCGAGGCCTTTACTCAAGTGAGTGCGTACGATATCGCCATCCATAATTTCAACGTTATGTCCGTGAGCCTGGAGTCGTTGCTCAAGGATCTCCGAGAGAGTGCTTTTGCCGGAGCCAGAGAGACCGGTGAACCAGATTGTGAACCCGACGTTTGCCATGTTGTGGTATTCTCCTTTTATTTTACCCTGTTCAAGTTATCAATTCGGCGAAAATCAGTCGCGAATGTTATTATTATAGCATTAAGAGGGGAATGTTGACAGGTAGCAATCGCCCTTAAAATGGGGGTATAGTATAGGATAGTGTTACACAACTTCTATTCAAAGAGAATAGAAGTGGAAAAATCAGGAGTTTGAGACATGAGTAGTAAAAAAGTGCGCGTAGCAATTATTGGCGTAGGGAATTGTGCCAGTTCATTAGTTCAAGGGGTTGAGTATTACAAAGAAGCGAAGCAAGGAGACTTTATTCCGGGTTTGATGCATGTCGATCTGGGAGGGTATCACATTAACGACATAGAATTCTCTGCTGCATTTGATATAGATACAAATAAAGTGGGGAAGGATATCAGCGAGGCGATCTATCAGGCACCGAACAACACGTATCGTTTTGCCGATGTGCCAAAGTTGAATGCGAATGTGTATCGAGGGATGACGCATGACGGACTCGGCAAATATTTGTCGAAGATTATTACCAAAGCGTCGGGACCGACAGCAGATATCGTACGTATTTTAAAAGATACAGGCACCGATGTAGTGATCAACTATTTGCCGGTTGGTTCTGAGACAGCAACCAAGTGGTATGTAGAGCAGATATTGCAGGCGGGTGTGGGTTTTGTGAACTGCATTCCAGTATTCATCGCACGTGAAGATTATTGGCAGAATCGTTTTAAAGAGGCGGGTTTGCCAATGATTGGAGATGATATCAAGAGCCAGGTGGGTGCGACGATTGTGCACCGTGTGCTGGCGCGTCTGTTCCGTGAGCGTGGGGTCAAGTTGGAGCGAACGATGCAGTTGAATGTGGGTGGCAATACTGATTTTTATAATATGTTGGAGCGAGAGCGCCTGGAGTCGAAGAAGATCAGCAAGACGAATGCGGTAACCAGCCAGCTTGAGTATGATCTGGGCGAGGGGAACGTGCATATCGGGCCATCTGATTATGTCGAGTGGCTAAGTGATCGTAAGTGGGCATATATTCGTTTAGAGGGGCGAACATTTGGGGATGTGCCATTAAATGTCGAGTTGAAGTTAGAGGTGTGGGACTCGCCGAACTCGGCTGGTGTGGTGATTGATGCGGTGAGGTTGGTCAAGTTGGGTTTAGATCGTGGGTTGAGTGGAACATTGGAGGGACCGAGTGCCTATTTGATGAAGTCGCCGCCGGTGCAGTATCATGATGATGAGGCGCGTGAGAAGACGGAAGAATTTATTAGGGAGGTACCGGTACCGACTGGGGAAGCGAGTAAGCCAAAAGAGCAGGCAAATGGTCATAAGATAGAGGCGATGCCTGAGGCATAAAAAAAGAGCATAAGAAACCATGTGTAGTGATCTGCAGAGAGATGGATCTGTTCGTCACTACACTAGTTTTTCATGTTACCTGGTCGATTGTTGAATAGGAGTTGTGCGAGGTTCAGCTGGTTCATTGTTGTTATGCAGCAGTTCTTCGCGAACAATCGAGACATCAGGTGGCGCACTGATTCCAATTTTAACTCGCTCGCCTTCAACGGCCAACACTGAAACGTTGATCACCCCAGCAAGCACAATACTTTCACCAACTTTTCGTCGCAATACAAGCATGCAAGGCCCCCTTCATTTAAGAAGCTTGTCTAAGCGTCCCTGCGCCGCGACCAGCGCCCGAAGGGGCGCTTTTACCAGCGTGACCGCAAAGAATGTAAGTAGTGAGTGTAATTCTCTATAATACTCAGACGCTACAACAGCGATGAGCAGTTACATTGAGTATATACATTTTAAGGTTCCAGGTCAATCTATCCTGAGTGAATTTTAGCGCTAAGAATAGATTCTGCAATAGTTGTACTATTCACTTTATACGTACCAGATTTCACACGTGCTCGTAACATTGCTATACGCGCGGCACGATTATCCGACCACCATTGAAACGAATGAACGCCGTGTTCGGTTACTTCTTGTTCCGAATTGGAAGATGTGAAACCTTCCCAGAGCACAAAAGCCCCGATATCGGCAGTAATAGGCATTTCTGACAGCCGTCCTGGCTCTACACACACCAGATGAAGATGTGTACCTGTAGATCCTACTTTCATAAACGTATGACTCCCGCTTATTAGAGAGAACACCCAATTTTGCCATTCCATTCCATTGTTCACCTTCACTTTTTCTCTGTTTACCGATGATTAAGAGATAGAAATCAGCATGTGAGAAATGTTGATAAGCAGTTAGACGTTATGAAACCTGACGTTTTCGTTTGCTACCGGCGAAAACCTCCTTTGCATCTTCAGGACTTGAGGTTTTTGATGTATCATATGCCTCTAATTTTTTATGTGTTCTTTTCGGCGTATTTTTTTCTGTTGTTGGATACTCCTCGGACCTTTGTGTGTGGAGAGTCCCACGTAAACGCATGATGGCTTGCATATGGAGTTGACACACACGTGATTCAGAGACGCTCATAACTTTGCTAATCTCTTTCATCGTCAACTCTTCCTGATAATACAGTGCGAGCAGCAATTGTTCCCGTTCGGGAAGTTGATCAATTGCGCCGCTCAGAGCAAGCGCCATCTCCTGGCGTTCTGCCTCCTCGGCTGGCCCTGGTGCATCTTCGTCTTCCAGAAGGTCTTTGAGCGGAGACATTTCGTCGTCGTGAAACGAGCTCACTGGCACATCAAGAGAGAGAACCGTTGTGCTTGAGTCCAATAATGTCTGTCGATAGCGCTCTACCGATACGCCCAGTTCACTTGCGACTTCTTCTTCTTTCGCTGGACGACCCATACGCTGTTCCACACTTGCCAGTGCCGCCTCGACCTGTCGTATACGCGAAACCGCCGAACGTGGTTGCCAGTTCAGCGAGCGCAGGTGATCGATGACTGCACCACGAATACGTGGTGTCGCAAATGCTTCAAATGGGACCCCTCGTGCAAGGTCAAAGCGATCTACGGCATTGATCAGTCCGATCATACCGTAGCTCACCAGGTCATCATTCTCCAAAAGGCTCGTTGGAGGAATGCCCAGACGCCCAACGACGAAACCTACCAGGGATGCATATTCAGTGATCAGTTCTTCACGTAATTTCCGCTCTCTGGTCTCAATAAATTCGGCCCAGAGATCGCTCCTCACACTTGCTGCACTCATACTCCGACTCTCCTTTCAGAATCTAACATTCACCCCATCCCACGTTACATGTAGAGTGTAGCTGGCAAGCAAGCGCAGTGATATTGGCACAGGTCCCTTGTTTGGGAAACGGAAGTCCTTTTCACTAGAGGATTCCTGAACGTTCCTTTATCAGGTTAAGAAGTAGGAAATCGACATTACTTATTATAGTACAGAAAATGGTATTTATTGACTGTTAGGGATAGAAGTACTAGTAGCGCTATTTCTCCGAGCTTTCTCTATTGATTAATACTGAGGGAATTGGCGTAGGGGCGTGTGCTGGCCACCGCCCACGGACCTAATGTTCCGATGTCGGGTCCACGGGCAGCGGCCAGCACATGTCCCTACGCCACATAGGGCACGATTTCTTCTTCCGTCTTGCATCGAGACCCTATTTGGTTTTCGGAGTAGACTATTCATATAAACCGTCTCTTGTTTGCCTGCTCCTTCCCGTACGGGTAGGGATGGAAGCTTGCCTCCCAATAGCCCATTATTGAGCGCTTTTGTTTCAGGCGGGAGTGTAATTTATGAACCCGTGTGGAGTATTTATGCAAAAACAAACTTCTAATCGGCGCACATTTTTGAGACAGGCCGTCTCTTCAGGTCTCCTGATAAGTGGGATGATGTCCCCGACATTCTTACAAAACAATCCTGTGTACGCTATGTCAGCTCCTCATGCCTCTGGAGGGCGCAGGCCACGTCCCCATGCAACCTCCTGGTCCGCCTGGGAAGACCAGGGTGGTATTACCACATCCGGTCCAGGTGTGGCATCCTGGTCCAGTGGACGCCTGGATTGTTTCGCCAAAGGTCAAGATAACGCGATGTGGCACAAGTGGTACGATGGAGGCTGGTCCAATTGGGAGAGTCAGGGAGGCATCATTGATGGCGCACCAGCCGCCGTTTCCTGGGATTCAGGGCGTATCGACTGTTTTGCCAGAGGTATGGATAATGCGATGTGGCATAAATGGTACGATGGAAGCTGGTCGAACTGGGAGAGCCTGGGTGGCGTTATTGATGATGCTCCAGCCGCCGTCTCCTGGGATAAAGGAAGGTTGGACTGTTTCGCTAGAGGCACCGATAATGCGATGTGGCACAAGTGGTACGATGGAAGTTGGTCGAATTGGGAGAGCCTGGGTGGCACCATTCTCTCAGGACCCGCCGCAGCTTCCTGGGATAAGGGAAGGTTGGATTGCTTCGCCAAGGGCACCGATAATGCGATGTGGCATAAATGGTACGATGGGAGCTGGTCGAATTGGGAGAGCCTGGGTGGAGTCATTGATGATGCACCCGCCGCCGTCTCCTGGGGGCCTAATCGTCTGGACTGTTTCGCACGTGGTATGAATAATCACATGTACCACAAATGGTGGACTTAGCCCTTCTATCTCTCAAAGCCTATTCGAGCCATTGAACAAAATGAGAACACTTCTGTCAAGGAGTGTTCTCATTTTGTTCATCTACTGTGTGTTCTTATTTGCTAAGGAAGGGAGCAAGAACTGGAAGCAGGAGATCAGCCCGGAAAGTGATGTTGTAATGGGTGGCACCAGGCAAGATGGCGAGTTGTGATGGGACGAGGTGCTCACCGTTCCAGCCTGCATCCTTTAAGCCACCGCCCAGGAGGGTGAAAAATGCGACCGCATGAGAAGGAGGAAGACCATCAGCATCGCCAGCGATAATCAGTGTGGGGATCTTCAAAGCGGAAACCTGCTCGGTCCAATCATAGTCCTGACTGAGAGCTTCCCTCATGTTGGTAACCAGGCGAGGGAAATCTTCTGGTTTTGGCGCAACACGCAGATAGCCATCGTAGATGGGAGTATTCATGAAGAACTCAGGGGCAAAGGCTGTCATGCCAACTTGCATTTCGGGATGCCAGCCAGTCCGTTTGAACGGGGTGGAGATCAGCACAAGCTTGTTGATATGTTCTGGATAGCGAATGGCGGTCTGCAGAGCCACGGCACCACCAAGAGAGAAGCCAAGCAGGTCGACTTTTTCGAACCCAAGATGCTCTATCAGACCTGCGATATCGTCAGCCATGTTCTCAAATCGAAAAGGGCGATCCGTGAGGGCGGTGTGTCCGTGTCCATAGAGATCGACACCAATGACCTGATACTTCTCAGCCAGAGTGGGAGAAAGAGCTTCGAACATCTCAAAGGTTCCAAAGCCACCATGAAGCATGACCAGGGGCTTACCTTGCCCGTGAACCTCATAGTATAGAGTGACCCCATTGACAGAAGCGTATCTTCCTGCTGGATGGTTTGTCGTATTGGTCATAAACGGCTTCTCCTTATGTCTCTTGCATTTCGCAAATAACTTCGTTATAGATATATTCTGATTGCCTGTTGCAAAACTGGAAAGGCAGTGTGCGGTATCTGATGGTTCCCGGCACTTTCCCAGGCTTCTTACACGGAACGCGAATACACAAAATAGAGGATCACACCAACGATTACCATGATTACACCCACGCCGCCCATCGTAAAGATCAGCGCGTTCAATCCCGTATGAGGATTATTCGTGTTCGTATTGCCCCCTGTCGTTGGTGTTGGTGTCAGAGTTGGCGTCGGC
>JACDAE010000789.1 GCA_013695595.1 Ktedonobacteraceae bacterium
CAGGGTAAGCCCAAGGCCCCATCCACCCAGCCACACCGCCCCTTACCCCTACTGTTGCACCCTACATCCTCCTTATTTGAACGGTATTGTGTCAAACCACGTCCGCCATTTATGGATCTATGGCCGGGGGTCGATCAATCGCAGGCGCGGTCGAATCGGGCCCCTACCACATGTACGGCTTTATAGGTTTCAAAAGTTTTCATGTTTGAAAAAAGTTGTTGCAATGTAGAGGGCGTTTCTCCTGCCGTCAGTGTAGACGTATCAGATGTGCTATACTATCTCCAACAACATATACGTGTTCCTATTCACAAAGAACAAAGAATTGCTGCCAGGGGAGCCGATTGGCTGAGAGGGCGACCATATAAA
Source organism: Ktedonobacteraceae bacterium (assembly GCA_013695595.1). Taxonomy (GTDB): domain Bacteria; phylum Chloroflexota; class Ktedonobacteria; order Ktedonobacterales; family Ktedonobacteraceae; genus JACDAE01. The sequence continues at coordinate 367 of JACDAE010000789.1, forward strand.
GGTTGCCGACCCTATGAACCTGATCTGTGGTAATACCAGCGAAGGGATGCAGCGCGCCGAGCTACCTGTTTTTATGCAGATTCGAGCCGCAACCTTTCCAATTGGATCAGGGGTGTGGCCTTTTTTTGTGCCTGTCAGGTGGTGAGGTCTATGCATACCGGAGATACCGCAAAACTGTTAGTACAGGGCGTCACAAAGTCTTATCGCGACGGTCGACGCACGCTTGACGTATTGAGACCTATTGATTTTACCGTCAATAACGGCGAGTTTGTGACCATGATTGGCCCCAGCGGTTGTGGCAAAAGTACCCTTTTTAATATTATCGCAGGGGTCGATGAGCCGAGCGCGGGCCAGATCACACTCGATGGCGAACTTGGGACGATCCGTGCGGGTAAGTCGGGATATATGCCGCAACAACCTCTGCTCTTGCCCTGGCGGACCGTTGAGGAGAACGTTATGTTGGGGCTGGATGTGCGCCACGTGCCCCGCAAGCAGGCGCTCGCACAGGCGCATGAATTGCTCAAACGTTTTGGCCTGGCAGAGTTTGCTCGCAGCTATCCAGCGACCCTTTCGGGTGGGATGCGGCAACGTGTGGCTCTGTTACGTACTGTCTCATTTAATGCATCTTTTCTGCTCCTGGACGAACCATTCGGTGCACTCGACGCTCTGACGCGCATATCGCTGCATATGTGGCTGCTCGACCTCTGGCAATCATTGCATGCCAGCGTCCTTTTTATCACACACGATGTACGCGAGGCCATTCTGCTCTCGGATCGTATTTACGTGTTGAGCGCTCGTCCGGCTCAGATCGTGCGTATTGTCGAAGTCGATCTCCCCAGGCCCCGGCGACAGGAACACCTCGCGTTAGAGCAATCCATCAAGCTCGAACAGGAACTCATCGCATTGCTGATGAAGGAGCAAGCCCTATGAATATCTTGCTGTCAGCTCAACCTGTTTCGTCCCAACGCTTGCGCCGCATCGCCAACTATGGTCCCGCAGTTGTGCTCATCGTGGCGCTGTTGGTGCTATGGGAACTCTACGTAAACTCCGGGCAGATCAGTTCGCGTGTACTTCCCGCGCCGCTTGCCGTTGTACAGGCACTCATTGCGAATTGGGATGTGATCTCCGGTCATACACTCCAGACATTGCTGGAAACAGTGCTCGGCCTGGCGCTAGCCACGGTGCTGGGATTAGGATTGGCGATCCTGCTTGCTATGGCGAGTTGGGTGCGCAGAGCCGTCTATCCCTTGCTGGTCATCTCGCAAACGATCCCGATCATCGCTCTGGCACCATTGCTGGTGATCTGGTTCGGCATCGAGCTTGCACCAAAAGTAATCGTCGTCACGCTCTATTGCTTCTTTCCTATAGCGGTCGCCTGTTCCGATGGCTTGTTGGGGACCGATCCTGATCTTGTGCGCCTGATGCGTAGTATGCGTGCCTCGCGCTGGCAGGTATTGTGGCTTGTGCGCTTGCCTGGAGCTATGCCATCTTTTTTCTCCGGCCTACGTATTGCTGCGACGTATAGCATGACGGGCGCGATCGTCGGCGAATATGTGGCGGCCTCGCGTGGTCTGGGCCTGTATATGGAAAATGCGTCCCACTCGTTTGCCGTCATTCTTGTCTTTGCCGCGATTCTGGTGATTGCGCTGCTCAGTCTCTGTTTATTTGGCTTTGTAGCATTGCTCGAATGGATAGCGTTGCCCTGGTATCAGGGCGTTCAGATGCGAAATTGAAGAGTCTTTCTGGTGTAGTAGCGAGAACCATGTTGACAGTAGGGGTAAGCACAAGGCCCCATCCACCACCACTCACCCGCCCCTTACTACTTTTGCGGCGTTCATTCTTTTATTTTTTACAAAAGGAGACATTCATGAACTCTCGTGTCCGATTGTTATTAACCGTTGCTTTGCCAGTTCTGCTGGTGATTGTCATCGTAAGTATTTTTGTAATGCAGCAACGCGAACCCGCTACAACAACGATTACGCAGGGAACGCCAGTGAAGTTGACACATATGACCCTGGCACTTGATTGGACCCCAAATACCAACCATACAGGGATCTATACCGCATTGGCGAAGGGTTGGTATCGTGATCAGGGCATTGACCTGCAATTGTTGCCCTATTCGTCCAGCGTCAATCCAGACACGCTGGTGAGCACAGGTAAAGCGGATGTCGGAATCAGTTCAACCGAACTGGTCGTTGCCGATTATGCGGTTGGGCAACCAGTCGTCTCGATCGCCGCGATTCTGCAACATAACACGTCGGCCCTGGTTGTGCGTGCGGATTCTGGCATAACCAGCCCTCGTGGCCTGGATGGCAAGACGTATGGAGGCTTTGGTGCTCCTTATGAGTCGGCGGTGGTCAGTGCAATCATCAAGCATGCTGGCGGAACTGGCAAATTCAAGAATGTAACACTGAATATCGATCCTATCGAGGCATTGAAAGCGAAGCAGATTGATTTCGCGTGGATCTATCAGGGCTGGGAAGGTATTCAGGCGCAGCGTGAGGGCTTGAAACTAAAAGAATTTTACATCACCGACAACGGTATTCCTGATTACTATACCCCGACGATCATTGCAGGCCCCAACGAGATCAAGTTGAAAGCGGATCTACTGAAACGCTTTATGGCTGCTACAACGCGTGGATATGAGTTTGCACGCACCAATGCGCAGGCATCTGCACAGATCTTGCTGGATCAAAACAAGAGTGTGTTTCCCGATACTGGCCTGGTCTTTGCCAGTCAGGACTATCTCAGCCCACGTTATGCCGACAGCGGACGTAAATGGGGTCTGCAAGATGCAACTGCCTGGCATGGCTACCCCGACTTTATGCTCAATGCTGGCGCGATCCAGGATGCAGCAGGAAAGCCCATCAAGAGCATAAAATTTGATCAATTGTATAGTAACCAGTTTTTGCCATAATTTGCCAATAATGTATGTAGATTGTTAGGGACCCGATTGCATCGCGTCCGTGATTCATCAATTTAAGGCCACCATATGATGAAACACAGACGCGATACATGCAGTTTAAAAATGAATATGGATATCACGATGATGGACCAAAGAGCATCAATGTAGGGAAGCCATTTAGTATTCCGTGGGATACCATCTGCATCGGTCTGTCATCGGCCCCGGAATACTAAATGGCTTCCCTACATTAATGGTTTTTTTCCCACAATGCAGGTATCCAGAATATTTATTTAAACTGCATCAATCGGGTCCCTACAACGTTATGCGCCTCCAAATTGTTGAGTAAACATTTAGCTTATCTTAACAAAACCTTGAACTTCCAAGAGTAGAATAAAAAGTGTTGAGGAGCAGTTATAAAAATGGAATCATTTATAGGACAGAGATAACTGCAAATCGAAAAGCAGATTCCACATATGAGAGTTCGTCTCATCATCTAAAAAATGTAGGGGGAAATAATATGTCCTGGTCTATACATATGCGTCGTGTGAGTGTGGGGATGGTAGCTATGGCTCTCCTTCTATTAGCACTCTCGCTGAGCGCCTGTTCCGGAAATGCTGCCAGCCAGGTGGCCCCAGTTGTGCAAGCAACCGGTGTTACACAGTCGCAGCAATCTGGTTCATCATCTACCACATCGCAGCAGTCAGTTTCGACAACGCCACAGGTGCCAGCCCAATCCAGTAGTAATACAACATCAACCCAATTGCAGAGTGCGGATCAGCAAATCCAGAAGACGTTGCAGTCGCTCGACAACGCCCAGAATGATGTCAATATCTCATCGTCTGTGCAAGAAAACGACCCACAGCCCTGACCGTCTATACCATCTTCTGTATCGATCACAAAAAGAAATAAAGAGGACAAGTTATGTTGAAGATTTCTCTCAAATATGTGGCACTTTTTTGTGTGGCTATCGGCATTGTGAGTATTGCATTACTCTTTGTGCCAACAACAACATTTGCCGCAACGGTGCCAACAGACAAATGCACTAAAAATGATGTGCAGTGTGTGATCACCTTTGGCAATCAGGCCATCGTAGCGCGTCAAAGTGCCCTGACAACATTAAGTGATAAGGTAACGGATCAGCTCAACAAAAAAAATATTGGCAGTGACCAGGCGGCAGCATTGCATGCAGATATCACGACAAATCAGAACAATCTGGCAGTCTTGAAGACGAAAATTGATGCAGATACCAAGTTTGATGCGGCCCGTCAGGATGTCAAGAGCATTTATACACAGTTACGCATCTTTGCGGTTGTGATCCCACGTGATTATCGCTTGCTGCACGTTGACATCGAAACAATACTGGACGGCAAATTGAAGCAATTAGAGCCACAACTCCAGCAATCTATCAGCAAAGCCCCTGCAAGTGAGGAGGCATCACTCAATACACTTTACAGTGATTATCAGCAGCAACTTGCTACGGCAGAAAAGCAGATTGACGTAGCGACCCGGTTGTTCCCAACCCTGACCCCAGCGAACTACAATACAGATCGTACCACCTACACAAACAATCTGAAAAATGTGAAGACAGCAGAGGTCGCGGCCCATGCGACCCTTCATCAGGCAGCAAAAGACCTGCATGAAATCGTGGAGACGATCAAGGGTGGTAAGGCAAATGCGCCGACGCCAACGGCGGGTTCTTAAAACGCGCAGTCTGGCCTGAAAAAGAGAGCAAAGGTCCGTGGTGCACATGCCCACGGACCTTTTTGTATCGATGTATGGATATTTTATACATATAAGTATGCCCTCTCTGACCTTGACAGAGCTTTCTCTTCTTGAGTATACTAGGTAGCAATATAGTGAGTGTAGGGTACTCCTGGTGGGCACCCTGTTTAAAAAATAAATATTCGCAGTGAATAACTGATCTCATCAAGAGGGTGGAGGGAAACGGCCCTATGAAGCCCGGCAACCCGCCTGCAATGTTGCATGCAGGGTGCCAATTCCGGCGGATAAGCATAATTCCGCAAGATGAGGGGAAGAGCGATGCAGCATAACCCCTGAAGAGCAGGGGTTTTTTGTTATCCTGCGTATCATGCACCTTTATTCGAAGAATACAGATGACATTGAGAAGGAAGAGTAAGCGAAAAGGGCGACCACAGAGAGTTGGCGATGATGAGAAGCCAGCGTCGTACCAGCGTTGAAAATGGCCTTTGAGTTGCAAGCTGAACGTCTTGACAGGCGAGTAGGCTGAGCCGGTCGGCCCCGTTACAGGCCCGAGTACGTTACCCAATGGTGTAGGGGCGCGATTTATAAGCCGGCGTTACCCCAACCCAAATGGTGTAGGGGTGTCGTTTACCAACCCGTGGTTGACCAATCCGTGTTACCCCAACCCATGGTTAACCGACCCATAATTGGCAAGCCTGCCCATGATAGCGTACTCACAAAGGCTGTGTGTCGTGAGGCATCGGCAAAAACCAGGGTGGTACCGCGAAGACGTTTACCCCTCGCCCCTGTAGGGTGAGGGTTTTTTTGTTCCCATTTTCAGGAAGGAGTGTGCGATGGTGGCACAGGTAGAGTATTCCACGCAGTTGGATACCCTGAATGCGCGTCATTCTCAACATGCCCCTGGTAACCAGGTGTTTACATATACATTTGATTCGTTGCTATTGCAGAACGGGGGCCAGTTAGCTTCTGTAACGCTGGCATACGAAACGTGGGGTTCTCTCAATGCTGAGGCTGACAACGCCGTCCTGATAACGCATGCTCTTACGGGAAATGCGCACGCACGTGATAATGAGCGCCCCGATGATCCAAAAGCTGGGTGGTGGAATCCCCTGATCGGCCCCGGTCGCCTGTTCGACACTTCACGCTATTTTGTGATCTGCTCAAATGTGCTGGGGGGATGTTATGGGAGTACTGGTCCGACATCGCTTAATCCTGCGACGGGCCATCCTTATAGAATGGATTTTCCGGTTGTTACGATGCGTGATATCGTACGTGCCCAGCATGCTCTGGTCGAGCATTTCGGGGTGCGGGAGCTGGCGATGGTTGCGGGTGGATCTATTGGTGGTCAGCAGGCCTTAGAGTGGGCTGTGACGTACCCTGAGATGGTCCAGAAGGTTGCGGTTATTGCGGCCACTGCGGCCCTGACTGCGCAGGCGATCGCCTTTAACGAGGTGCAGAGACAGGCGATCATGCTTGATCCACTCTGGCAGGGCGGCAATTATGAACCAGATCGGGGGCCAGATGCTGGACTTGCGATCGCACGTATGCTGGCAATGATTACGTACCAGAGTGAAGAGATCATGGAGCAGCGTTTCGCACGCAAACCGGCCTGGAATACAACAACTCCTGCGCCTGGTGGCTCTCCCGATCTGGGAAAGCGTTTTGACGTTGAGAGTTATCTTTATCATCAAGGCAATATTCTTGCGCGGCGCTTCGATGCAAATAGCTATCTGTATCTGAGCCGCGCAATGGATTCATATGATGTCAGCGAGGGATATCCTTCGCTTGATGCTGCGCTGCGTCGTATACGGAGCAAGGCACTGTTTGTTGGTATTCGTTCGGATTTTCTCTTCCCGGCTGTTCATGTGCGCTGGTTGGCTGAGAAAGTACGCGCCCTGGGTGGAGATGCCACCTATGTGGAGCTAGATTCGCCGCATGGTCACGATGCTTTCCTCAAAGAGTGGGAGCAGATGACGGATGCTTTGGATCGGATCGTTTCAGAAGAAAGGTAGTCAGTATCATGGCACTTAATAGTAATCGTAGCTATGGTTTTGAGACACTCTCATTACATGCAGGACAGGAGACCGCTGATAGCGCAACCAATGCACGCGCCGTTCCTATTTATCAGACCTCATCTTTCGTCTTTGATAGCCCGGAACATGCGGCCAATCTCTTTGGGCTAAAGCAGTTCGGCAATATCTATACACGTATCATGAATCCTACTCAGGATGCATTTGAGCGTCGTATAGCAGCTCTTGAAGGGGGCGTTGGTGCGCTGGCAACCAGTTCTGGACAGGCTGCCGAGACCCTGGCTATCCTGAATATCGCCGGTGCTGGCGACGAGATCGTCTCATCCGCAAGCCTCTATGGTGGTACCTATAATCTGTTCCACTATACTTTGCCCAAACTCGGTATTAACGTGCGTTTTGTGGATAGCCGTGATCCCAACAACTTCCGTAGTGCCATCAACGAGCATACCAAAGCCATCTTCGCCGAGACCCTGGGCAATCCTCGCCTGGATACGCTAGATTTCCAGGCCGTCTCCGATATCGCGCATGAGAATGGCCTTCCGGTTATTGTCGATAATACATTGGCAACACCTTATCTCGTACAGCCCTTCAAGCACGGTGTTGATATCATTGTGCACTCGGCGACGAAATTCATTGGCGGTCATGGAACCTCCATTGGCGGTGTTATCGTTGATAGCGGCAAATTTGACTGGGCGGCGAGCGGCAGGTTCCCCGGCCTGACGGAGGCTGATCCTTCCTATCATGGCCTACGTTTTGTCGAAGCGCTTGGTCCCCTGGCGTATATCATCAAGGCACGTGTGCAGTTGTTGCGCGACCTCGGCCCTGCTGCAAGTCCCTTCAATGACTGGCTCTTCCTGCAAGGGTTGGAGACGTTGCCACTGCGTATGGAGCGCCATAGCCAGAATGCAATGCGCATCGCAGAGTTCCTGTCCGATCATTCTGCCGTCGAATGGGTGACCTATCCCGGCCTCGCCAATCATCCACAGCATGAACTGGCGAAGAAGTACTTCACACACGGCTTTGGAGCGATCCTTGGCTTCGGCATCAAGGGCGGCCTCGAAGCTGGCAAGACCTTGATCCGCAATATCGAACTCTTCTCGCATCTGGCGAATGTTGGCGATGCGAAGTCCCTGATCATCCATCCCGCCAGCACCACGCACTCTCAGTTGACGGAAGCGGAGCAGCTAGAGACTGGTGTTACGCCCGACTTCATTCGCCTCTCCGTTGGCCTGGAGACCGTGGATGATCTCATCGAAGACCTGGATCGTGCCCTTACCGCAGCCGTTGCCGAGGTTGGCACACCTGCCAACGCGTAATACCTGTAAAATGTCATTCGATGTCGATCTGATTTGCGTGTAAAATGTGGGCGCGCACGTGTGACGCCCAATCTCGTTCAAAGAGCGAGAAAGATGTTGGGAGTAGGGGTAAGGGG
>JACDAE010000801.1 GCA_013695595.1 Ktedonobacteraceae bacterium
GCCCAAGGCCCCGCCACCGCCGCCACCTGCCCCTTACCCCTACTGCGTTGTGCATTTTTTTTATTTGAATAGAGTTGGTATGGAATTTCTCAAATCAAGGAGCAATATATGCAACCCGGTAAGAAAGGCTGGCTACCCATCCTTTCACTCCTGCTTCTGCTGGTCCTGGCTGGCTGTACTAGCAGCAACACAGTACCACCACCGCAAGGACCAGGAGCACCATCGAAGGCGACACAGGATAAACAGGTCCTGGTGCAACCCTATACCGACATCGCCGATCTGAGCACGCTCGATCCTGCTCTTGTACAGGATGCTAATGCCAACCAGGCGGTCACGATGATCTATAATGGCCTGGTTCAGATCGGTGACCGGGGCACCATCATCAACGTTCTAGCAGCATCCTATAAAGTATCACCCGATGGCCTCACCTGGACCTTCACATTGCGGAATAAATTGATGTTCAGTGATGGTACCGCCCTCACATCGACCGATGTTGCCTACAGCCTGGACCGTGCCTTACGTGTGGGTGCGAAATCGGCCTACGCATCTTATGCGCTTGGCTTGATCAAAAACGCCGATCAATTGGCTGCAGGTAAGCTCAAAACGCTTATTGGGAGTAGCATCCAGGCACCCGATCCACAGACCATCGTGATCGTTACCAGCAAAAAAGTGGCCTATTTCCTCTCTATGTTGACCTATCCAGCAGCCTATGTGGTGGAAAAGAGCCTGGTCGCACGCTACGGCAACCATTTTACCGATCATCTGGCAGACGGTGGTGGCTCCGGTCCCTGGATCGTCTCCAGTTATATTCACAATCAGGAGATCGACTTCAAGCCCAATCCCAACTATTTCGGTGCCAAACCACAGTTGCGCTTGATTGTGCGTCCATTCTACAAAATTGACGAAACGGCCTATCGAGCCTACGCAGCCGGTACACTCAGCTACTCGCCCGTGCCAGAGGACCAGATTCCCCAGGCGAAGGCACTCTCGAACAACCAGTATCAACAGGATCCCACGCTGGTCACGGCCTACTACACGATGAATTATCTGGTTAAACCGTTCGATAACATCAAAGTGCGGCAGGCTTTCGCGCTGGCCTTAAATAAAAATCAGATAGCGGTCAACGCCTATAATGGTTCGGTGATCGCCACCAACCATATCATTCCCCAGGGCATACCCGCTTACAATGCGAAGCTCACTGCGCCCGGAGGCATCACCAACACGGCTGGTAACGCGACGCTGGCCAAAAGGCTCTTTGACGAGGGATTACAGGAGGATGGGCTGACTTTATCCAGCCTGCCCACAATTACTCTTACAGTCTCTACGGGAGGTCTGCCCGATGCGCAACAGGAGGTCAAACTTGAGACGCAGATGTGGCAGGATGCACTTGGCATCACCATCACCGTCAATGACATAGACTATACGAAGCTGCTGAGCGAAAGTCAGGCGGCGACGGGCAACAAAAAGGGCTTAATGTTCTGGGGCCTGGGCTGGATCGGCTATTATCCTGATCCACAGGACTGGCTCTCGGTCCAATTTGGGCAGGGGATGGCTAATAATAACATGAACTATGGCCAGAATCACGCTCTGAATGCCCCTCAGCAGCAAGCGGTGCAACAACTGCTTGACCAGGCCGATAGTAACCTGAATGCAACCTCCCGTATGCAGCAATACACGCTGGCCGAGCAACAATTGGTCAACGATGTAGCATGGCTGCCAATCTATCAACAATTGCTGACGTATGTTGAGAAACCCTGTGTCATAGGCATGACAGGCAATGCATTCACAGTGACCCCACCCGATGATTGGAGCAAAGTGTATATTTCGACAGATACGCCGTGCGTGGATACGGGGAAGTATAAGTGAATTGATAGCTAGAAGTTGGTCCGTGCCAATGGTAGCTTGAAAAGAAAAAGAGAACTTGTTGGATAAATTATTTGCCTATTTATCCAACAAGTTCTCTTTTTTATCTGAATTTCACCACCTTTCATGCATATCATCTTAAAAGAGGTACACAAAATCCTGAAAGTAATTTTCTAAGGACATACATGGTAAGAATTTGATACATTGAGAGCTATCTGTGTAATGAAAACCTCACTTGGAAGGAAGTTGACATTTTGACCTGTGTTAAATTTACAGTAGGTTCCACCAGGATAACGACCTCCATAATAGCGTATCCAACCTGAGGGAGCCGCAAGGGCAGATTTCAGATTGAAAGCTTTTACTACATTACCTGGACCACCTGGATCACCTAAGCCCAAATAGCCATAAGTGCTAGGATGAAACGAATCCCAAGGATTCAAGTCAAAGCAGTCTTCATACCCTGCTCCATCTGCGCTACTAATATACACATATATCAATCCGCAGCCACCAACACCATTTTGCCAATGAATTGGCACACGTCCCTGACTAATTACTGGAGCTTTGGGTGTTTGGGATGCCGCATATGCAGTCGCGGGGATAATACTCGTGAACAGAAGTGCGACGAGCAAACTGATGATTAACAACAACTTCTTCATTTCTTTAATTGAACCCTTTCATTTGGAGATGCTTTTCCACACAAGTAAACTTGATCATCCAACTTCGTAGTTTTAGTCCCCCTTCTAGTAAGGAGTTGTCCTTTGTTGTATAGAAAGCAAAGCGGCCTTGACATTTTCTCCTTTCTTCTATACATATCTATGATAAAATATAAGCATCACAATTTAACTATGATTTTTGAAAGATTTATTTTATCGTTACAAGGATGTTTTACATAGATGACAAATCACGTTTCTTTTGGTGAACTACTTCAAGGGTTACGGAAAAAGCAGAAAATAAGTCAGCGCGTCCTTGCAAGTAAAATTGGTGTACACTATAATACGATTTGGGGATGGGAACGAGGCGACTATCTCCCTGATAGCAAAGGAATGGTTCTAGAGCTTGGACATCAACTTTATTTAAATGATCAGGAAACACGACAATTGTTGGAAGCGAGCTTAACGGCTCTTTCGCCCCATTGGCTACTGCCCTTTCCTCGCAATTCTTTTTTTGTAGGCCGCGAGAAGGTAATAAATCAAATACATGATTTTATTACTCACGATCACAAAGATATTACAAGTCGTTACTGCTCATTAAGTGGCTTGGGGGGGATTGGGAAAACCCAGACCGCTATCGAATATGCCTATCGTTTTGCTAACAACTACACCGCCGTCTTCTGGATCAATGCCGAAACCTATAATAATATTATATCCAGTATGGTTACTATTGCTACACAACTCAACCTGCCAGAGAAGCAGGAACAGGACCAGGAGAAGGTCACGGCTGCCGTCGCACATTGGCTAATTAATCATCGTGACTGGCTACTCATATTTGACAACATCGAAGATCCAGCGCTAGTGAAGCGTTTTCTGCCTCCTGCCCGTAGTGGTTCCTTTCTTTATACATCCCGTCGGCAGAGCATTGGGCTCGATGCGCGGACTTTAAACCTGGAACCCATGACCCTTGAAGAAGGAATGCGATTTCTACTTCGTCGATCCCAGATTCTTGAGCAAGAAGCTTCTCTTGATCAACTTTCGCCGAGAGAGAAGCTTCTTGCTCAAGAGATTGTTACTGCAATAGATGGACTCCCATTGGCGCTTGATCAGGCAGCAGCTTACATCGAAGCTACACGATGTAGCATGGCCGACTACTTACATCTCTTCCAGACATCGCAGGTACGTCTTCTCGATGAGCGGGACATCTACGCCGATCATCCCATGTCAGTTACAAAAACCTTTTTACTGGCATTCGAACAACTAAAGAGGCGCAATTCAGCAGCAGTAGAACTCCTTATAGTCTGTGCATTTCTGGCACCTGATCAGATTCCAGAAGATCTGTTAGTGAAAAACACACATATGCTTGGACCTACCTTACAATCAGCAATAGCTGATCCTTTCCTCTTTAATACGGCAATGAAGGAAATCCTCTCCTACTCACTTCTCCAGCGTCATAGTCAAACAAGCACGTTTACTATCCATCGCCTGGTACAAACAATTCTAAGAATGACTATGGATGAAGATGCACAGCGCCAATGGGCCACACAAGTAGTATGCATGGTCAATACTGTCTTTCCAGATTTTGAGGAAGAACTATCACACTATGCGCAAGCCCAACTTTATCTTTCACATGCCATTAATTGTGCCTCGCTCATTCAAACATATAACATAATTTCTTTAGAGGCTGGACGACTGCTTTCACAAACGGGAAGCCACCTCATCGACATGGCACACTATACACAAGCAGAAACGATCTTAGAGCAAGCATATATTCTGCACGCACAATTACAAGGGCCTGAACATCCTGAGGTTGCTTTCAATCTAAATGATCGTGCTGAGATTAAGCGCTTACAGGGAAAATATACTCAAGCAGAAACGCTTTATAAGCAAGCATTGACAATACTAGAAAATACGCTGGGATTTGAGCATGTTCGTGTTGCTTCTACGTTGAATAATTTAGGATTGCTCTACTATTATCAACACAAATATGAACAAGCAGAGCCATTCTATCACCATGCATTAGCAATTTATAAAATAGTTCGAGGAGAAGATGACACGCATGTAGCAATGAGTTTAAATAATCTGGCATTACTCTACACTCGACAGAGCAAGTATGCACAAGCAGAAACACTTTACCAACAAACACTGACTATCGTCGAAAAGAACCTGGGGCCTGACCATCGTCGCACAGCTACCAGCTTGAATAATCTAGCCAAGCTTTACTATCTTCAAGATAAATACGAGCAGGCTGAACAGTTGTATCTGCGTGTCCTAACAATTCATAAAGCTATTGATGGAGAAGATGATCTACAGGTTTCCCTCACATTGAACAACCTTGCACTACTCTATACTCGTCAACACAAGTATACGCAGGCGGAATCTCTTTTTCAACGCGCTCTCCAGATGCGATTACAGTTATTAGGGCCAGAGCATCCACGTACTGCCCAGAGCCTCTCCGATCTTGCCTCACTTTTCCTGGAGCAGAAACAATATGCACAGGCATTACCACTTTTTCAACAGGCACTCTCTATTCAAGAGAAAGTGCTAGAAATTGATCACCCTGATAGGATTGCTACGTTGGAGCGCTATCAGCAACTCGTCGCTGCAATCCATAAAGAAGACAAGACGCACGTTGTATGAAATTACACCACCTCTATATTAAAGAACGTGTGATATTTTGTAACGAATAGACGTAATTCAGTATGTGCCACCGTTGCAGCGGTCTATCTGCATTCGTTGTCTTTATCGACATGCCTGCCACGGCATTTAAAAACCTGAATATTTTCCTCTCGGGCGGTGTACCCATTTCGACTGAGCTAGGTTTCTGGGCACTTGTTATTGAAATTCTGCTCGGCGTGCCATTGGGTATTCTTTCTGCACTCAAAGCAAATACCTGGATCGATACAACTAACATGGGCGTCATGCTTGTATTTTTTGCGGTACCCGTCTTCGTTATTTCTGTATTTTGTCAAGTGCTTATTGTGTGGATCGATCAACGTACGGGGGGTGCCTGGCCAGTATCAGGTTGGGGCAACGCCTGGCAATACACCTGGAATGACCTGCAATTCAAACTTATCCCCATCCTTGTCTACGTATTTACAGGTATGGCATACCTCGCACGCCTTGCACGCACAAGCATGCTGGAAGTCTTACGGCATGACTATGTACGTACAGCACGTGCAAAAGGACTGGGCGACCGCGTTGTGGTTTATCGTCATGCTCTCCGCAACGCACTTATTCCACTCGTCACCGTTCTTGGTTTCTCAATTGGCTTGCTCGTAACTGGTGCGTTCTTCATTGAGCAGATTTTCAACATCCCGGGTATCGCCCAGATCACTATTACATCTATTAACTCACGCGACTATCCCGTAATCCAGGCAACCACCGTCCTGCTCGCCGTCGTAATAGGAAACCTAATCTCCGATATCCTTTACACTGTCGTCGACCCACGCATAAAAGTTGCATAGGAGGCAAAATAACACATGGATACCAGAGATAGAAATACAGATCCTACTGCGCAAGATGCTATGCTTCCTAATGCTTCACTCGCATCAGATCCGTTACTCACACATGTGACCCAGGACATAACTCCCGCACCATCTGATCAACAAAACAAAAAATCTGCAACTCCCTTACGGGAATCTCTCAGACACTTGCGGCGCGACAAGCGTGCAATGGCTAGCCTGGGCATCATTGTTTTTTTTGTACTACTTGCTATTTTTGGCCCACCTATCTATCAACACATTGGCGGATCTTATCAAAGCGCTTTGAATAGTACTGTTGGCCCTTCACTGTATCATAACCCCTTCCACCAGGAACTCGACAACCAGGATAATTTTCTATCCGCTCAAAACTGGCTTGGCACTGACTCGGTTGGACGAGATCTGTTCGCACGCCTGATGCAGGGTCTCCTCATCTCCATCAGTGTTGCCGTACTAGTCGAAATAATAGATATCGTGCTCGGCATCACAATAGGTGTTCTAGCCGGCTATTTCGGAGGCTGGATCGACCAGCTCCTGGCTCGTTTCACTGATATCATGTTCGCCTTTCCAGGTCTGCTCTTTGTCATTCTATTGGCGGGCATTTTCGGTACCGCAGCCGATACTGCATTCAGTAACATCCCTATTATTGGCCCGAATGGCAATGCACGTTTGATCCTCGTTTCATTGGCTCTAGCCCTCACCTCATGGCCCCTCATGGCACGCTATGCACGTGGTCAAACATTGCAAATCAAAGAACAGCAGTTCATTGAGGCGGCACGTACTTCAGGTTCCTCCAACTTTCATATTATCATTCTCCATATTGTGCCCAACTTACTTAGCATCGTAATTATTGCCTCGACACTCAACATTGCTGCTACCATAGTCAATGAAGCCGGTATTAGCTTGCTCGGCCTAGGTGTTCAATCTCCTGGTTCCAGCCTCGGGCTGATGATCTCTGACGGAACCGCCCTGATCGACTCGCATCCCTGGGAAGTATTGCTTCCCTTTATCGTACTGGCTATTATCGTGCTCTGCTTCTCATTCCTTGGCGATGGCTTGCGCGACGCCTTCGACCCTCGCTCAAAAGACTAGTCATGGAGAAATTACCGTGAAAATTTTCCCCGCTTTCGGACAATAACAAAGCCTAACTGCTGATAAAGGTGGATGGCTCCAGGATTATTGACATTTACATGGAGCACCACCTCCTCTTTCCCTGTTTCTCGCCATGCTTGTAGTGCATGAGTTATCAATGCAGCACCCTTCCCTCTAACAGGGTCAATACGCTTATACTCGTTTTATCATGCCATCTTTTCTCCAAATTATTTTTAGCCCACGTTATTTATTATGTGTGAGATTTCGTCATAAATTGACGTAATTAAGTATGTGCCACCGTTGATAGCGTGATATTACTCACCACGCCTACGGTTTACTCCTCAATGTAAGTAATTCTTACAACAACATACTAATGAGGAATATTTGTAGCTAACAAAATATATTTTCCCTGCCGTGGGAAAACTTTTTCAGGCTACCCACATTCAGGCGCGAAGGAGGAAATACGAGTATTTAGAGCGTTTTACCTGTGTCTCTCTATTGCATCAACCGTATTGTTTTCATGACAACGAAGGAGAGTGATATATGCTTTCTGGTAAGAAATTCGCAATCAGATTTCTACCAATCCTTTTCGCCACAATAATGCTCATTACTGCAGCCTGTGGTGGAAGCACATCGCCTACAAGTAGTACTCCCGCATCTCAGGCGGCTCCGGCAAGCAAACAGAATGTGCGCATCCCCATAGGAGCCACAGATTTCTCAACGCTTGACCCTGCCCTGGTACAATCCGCAACTGATGCCGAGACCATTCAGACCATTTTCACCGGTCTTGTCTCGCTCAACGACAAAGTTCAAGTTGTCGATCAGTTAGCACAGTCTCATCAGATATCTTCAGATGGTCTCACCTACACCTTCACCCTCAGGCCCGGCCTGAAGTTCAGCGATGGTACTCCATTGACCTCAAAAGATGTCGCATATAGCATCAACCGTACTTTACTTCCAGCGACAAAGTCACAGGTTGCATACTATCTGAACCTTATCAAAGACTACGATAAAATCACCACCGGAAAAATTACCACTATCATTGGTGATAGTCTTCTCACGCCAGACGACAACACACTCAAAATCATTATCAGTAAGCCCGCTGCGTACTTCCTGAATGCTCTTACCTATCCAGTGACCTACCCGGTAGAACAAAAACTGATCACTCAGTACGGCACAAACTGGACGGATCATCTTGATCTAGGTGGCGGCGATGGACCTTTCAAGGTAACCAGCTATAGTCACAATACAGGAGTTACCGAGGTTCCCAATCCTAACTACTATGGCTCACCTAGCAAGATACAGAAATTGCAGTTCTTGCAATCCGGCGATACGGCAACGACCCTCAAGGCCTATCTGAACGGTCAGTTCGACCAGTCGCTTGGTATCCCACCATCCAGCCTTGCAACCTACAAGACTCACAAAGACTTTGTTTCAGCACCCTTGCTTGTTATACGCTATGTCACGATGAATTATCTGACGAAACCGTTTGATAATATTCATATTCGTCAGGCATTCGCTCTTGCCACAAACAAGGACGTAATCACAACGGATGTCTTGAAAGGGTCAGTAGTCCCTACGAATCACCTCGTCCCTCAGGGCATGCCAGGCTACAATACTAGCCTTAAAGGCGTCCAGGATACAGGTACCAGTGGGAGCGCAACAATGGCCAAACAGCTTCTCCAACAGGGCTTGCAAGAGGAGCACATGACCACCCTCCCACCGATTACCTACACCTACTACACCGATAGTGCCAGTGTTGTCGCGGTGTCTCAGGCTCTTGTCCAGATGTGGCAAACGAACCTGGGCGTCACGGTAAAGACACAGCCTATTC
>JACDAE010000807.1 GCA_013695595.1 Ktedonobacteraceae bacterium
TGCACCACGCACCGGTAGATGGAGACTGCCACTAATCTTCCCGGCTGAACCAGCCAGCGGGAGGAGTTGTGTATGCAGAGGAACCGCATCGGTGCCCAGACCCGGCTCAGCCACGAGTTGTCCACTGAATTGTTGGCTACCACTATGCGCACCGACGATCACCTGAAATGGCTGATCGGTAATGGGAGGATTCTGAGAGAGGCTTACGTCAATGGTGTAGGGTCCAGCGATTAACGTTACGGTGTACGCTGGTGTCGCCGCCAGAGCCTGACCCGTTTGCAGAGCGCAAAACAGCGCCACAAGACAGAAAATCAGTACGCGTATTTTGAATATAGGAACAGTCTTCCGCATATTTGCTCCATTAGCGACTATTAAAACGCCAGATATCGCCGAAATCGGCACCCCAGATTGCGCCAAATATGCCTATGACCAGCACCACAGGTACCGCAAGCAATGCAGCGAAAAGTTTCATATCGAGCGGAATAACGCTGCCTGGTCCATCCAGAAACGCTTGTGCGAGGTTGAGATTCCAGTTGATAATGATAGGCATAATCACTATTTCAGGGATTGCCACAAGCAAGCCTAGTAGCCAGGTACCACGTATCTGCCCATTCAGCGCTTTCCCTCGCCTTTGGCGCATCCACGCAATGCCATCGATAATAAGCGCGGAAAGAATAAATGCGAGCGGCAGCAGTGCGTCACTCCACCTGAAAGAGGGGATTCTCCCAGGAATGCGATAAAGCAGGTTTTGCTGCGCAGCGGCGGTGCGAATGGCCCAGGGCACGAAGATTTCTGTCGCCAGAGTGTAAATAAAAAGGAGCAGAACGATAAGCAGAGCAGCCCCAGGTTTGGCAGTCAGGCGTACCGCGCCAAGGAGACAGAGAGCGCCACAGGCCACGGCCGGAAGCATATATGTTGGAATACGCAAGACGCCTACGGGCACCAATGGAAATTGTAAAAAGCCGATCAACGTCAGATTGAGGAGGCCAGCAAGCGACATCAGTGCGCCCCATTCAAGTGCAGTAAGCCCCAGGAAGCGGCGTCCTATTTTTTGCTGTTGACGAGCAATGACGGCCTCTGCGGAGAAGACATAGGTCATTCCCAATGTACCAATAAATGCGCCCGTGATGCCCATCATGTGAAATGGTGCCCAGAGCGCAATATCGATACCATAGAGCTGATGCCAATAGTTATCCAGTGGTGCAGCAACCAGCGACAGAAGAGCACCGAAGCCGGTAACGATGAAGCCAAGAGGGCCATGAAAGAAATAGAAAGCAGAGATCGTTGAGGTGCTATCAACGCCAGGACGACCGCGCCAATACCGCACAGTATCGGCCAGGACAACTCCCAGGGTAATCAATCCGGCCCCTGTAACACAGGAATAAATAAGAATATGTGGTGGCGTCCAGAACCAATCTCGCCCAATATACGCATGCCATTCGCGATCCCAGGTTGCTCCCAACTGTCCCTGAAAAAGAAAGAAGAGCATAAACCAGGCGCTAATGCGTCGTAGTAGCCGCTCTGGACGATCCGAAGTCTGTTCCATGCCGCTCGGAATGCTTACGTTCCGATATACCTCTGATTGTGTCATTGAACGATACAGCTTTCTCGATGATGTTTGCTCTTCGCAACATGCTTATAGTATCTCATTAACAGGGATGATAGCAACGCCCCTGCTCCATTCCAGCGTTTCGAGCAGCTCACTTGCGGAAAAGAAGTTCTTGTTCGATCTGTCGCCAGACGATCAGTTCGGCCTGTGTCAGATTCATCGGAATTTTGTCACGGAGTGATTGTGCAATGAGTTCGGCGACACGTATTCTAAACGTAACAAGCTTTTTTTGCTGTTCGATGGCGTGAGGCATGGTACGCAAAGTGATTTGTGTACTATCATAGAATTCATGGGGTTCTAACACGAAGGCAAGCAGTTCGGCATAATGTTGAAGAAGTTGAATGCGCTGCGCAGTAAAAAAGTTGGTTTGCGTTGAAGATGCAAGCAGACATCCTGCAACTCTGCTGGCGCGCAGAAGAGGGTAGCCAGCCGCACTTTCTTCCCACTCGACCCAATGGGCAGAGATGATGCCCTGATGGTCATTGCGGCTCTGGAGAGCTTTGGGGCGAATGGTTGAGACGATATTCCCGGCCAGCGACTCCTCGCCGAGAAAGATTGCATGCTGCTCCAGATTCATGCTCCAGGGGCGTGTGCCATGCCCGGCTCTTTCACGCAGACTATAAATTTTTTGATCGTTCCAGGGCGGCATACATTGTACAATAATGATTGCCATACCTGATTGATGAGGATCGAGTTGCTCTAGAGCTTGTTGAAGAACCAGATTAGAAATAGTCCAGAAGCGTTGAATGATGGGTGTAGTTGTATAAGCATCAAAAACGCGAGAATAAAATGTCGAAGGAATGAAAAGTTCACCTTCCTCCTGGCTGTCGTCAATGGTTGTATTTGCAAAATGGGGGAACTCGTCAACAATTAATGATCGTAGCTGGTTGCAATGTTGAGGCAAGATTTCAAGGAGATGATGTAAGCTTTGCATGCGTGGATTTGTTGTGTTATGCGTCCAACGTGAAAGAGTCACGGTGCTTATTCCCAATTCATGCACAATTCGTTGCTTCTCCTGAGTATCTTGAATGATACGCTCTAGCAACTCCCGCCATGTAGATGCTTCCACACCGGTAGCCCCCTTTTGTCGCAGATACTTTTCCCACACAATTACCCTATAGTATAATAACAGTCACTGCTTTATAAGTCAAACCGTATGATCTCCTAAAC
>JACDAE010000024.1 GCA_013695595.1 Ktedonobacteraceae bacterium
ATCCAGAACCGCGCCCAGGAAGAGATGGGGAAGGTGCAGCGGGAATATCTGCTGCGCGAACAACTGAAAGCTATCCAGCGTGAGTTGGGCGAAGAAAGCGAAGAGCAAGCAACCGTCAATGAGTTACGACGCAAGATCGATGAGGCGAAACTCCCTGAAGAGGCATTAAAAGAAGCCAACCGAGAACTCTCGCGTCTTGAGAAGTTACCAACCGCATCGCCTGAGTACAGCATTATTCGCACCTATCTGGAACTGCTGGTAGGTCTGCCCTGGAGCAAGAGTACGGGCGAGCAGATAGATGTGCCGCATGCGCGTGAGGTGCTCGACCACGATCACTATGATCTGGTGAAGATAAAAGAGCGTGTCCTGGAATATCTGGCTGTGCGCCGCTTAAAAGAGGAGCGCAAAGCCGAAGAGCTGGAGCGAGCGCGTGAGGAAGTATCGGTTGAAGAGGGCGTCACGGTAGAGAAGATCAACCCAAGCCAGCCGCTCCAATCGCAAGAGGCGGCGCGTGCGATCAACCGAGAACCGATTCTCTGTTTTGTGGGACCTCCGGGCGTTGGTAAAACATCGTTGGGACAGTCGATAGCACGAGCGCTTGGTCGTAAGTTTGCGCGTATGTCGTTGGGTGGCATCCGTGATGAGGCCGAGATCCGTGGGCACCGCCGCACCTATATTGGTGCCATGCCTGGTCGTATTCTCCAGACGTTGCGCCGCGTGGATACTAACGATCCGGTGATTATGCTGGATGAAGTTGATAAAGTGGGAGCTGACTGGCGCGGTGATCCCTCGTCGGCACTGCTGGAAGTGTTGGACCCGGAGCAGAATTATAACTTCCGTGACAACTACCTGGATCTCCCCTTTGATCTTTCAAAAGTCATGTTCATTGCGACCGCCAATGCACTGGAGCCAATTCCAGCCCCTTTGCGCGATCGTATGGAGATATTGGAACTTTCTGGTTATACGGAAGAGCAGAAGTTGCATATTGCACGCAATTACCTGCTACCCAAGCAATTGGAGTCCAATGGGCTGAAGAAGGATGAATTGACGGTTAACGATGACGCATTGCGGCGTGTCGCGCGTGATTATACACGCGAGGCCGGTGTGCGTAACCTTGAGCGTCAGGTTGGAGCGCTTTGCCGTAAAGTAGCGCGTCAAATCGCGGAGGGCAAGCCGGGGCCGGTACACGTTACCGCCGAAAATCTGGCTGAGTATCTTGGTCGCCAACGCTTTTTTGAAGAGGCGGCGGAGCGGATCGATCGACCAGGTATCGCCACTGGACTGGTCTGGACTCCGGTTGGTGGCGAAATCATCTTTATTGAGGCTGCAACGATGCCCAGTAAAGAGGAGCGCCTGATTCTGACCGGGCAACTGGGCGATGTGATGAAAGAATCTGCCATGGCGGCGCTCAGTTATGTGCGTTCCAATGCAGTCGCACTCGGACTACCAGCCAATGTCTTCGAAGGCCAGAATGTGCATATCCACGTGCCAGCAGGCGCTATCCCTAAGGATGGTCCCTCGGCAGGTGTAACGATGACTACCGTGCTTGTCTCCCTGGCCAGTGGGCGCAACGTGCGTTCCGATGTCGCTATGACTGGCGAGATTACGCTGCGTGGGAAGGTCATGCCGATTGGCGGTATCAAAGAGAAGGTTCTGGCTGCGTATCGTTCAGGCATTCGTACGATCATTCTCCCTAAAAAGAATGAACTGGACCTGATGGAAGATCTGCCCAAAGAACTGCGTGAGCAGATGACATTTGTGTTTGCCACAGATATTCGCCAGGTGCTCGACGCTGCCCTTGAGCCAACCGATGCAGGCGATGAAAAAGATCATACCGAACATAACGGCGCAGCGGCACGCCCACGTCGTCGCAAGAGCGAGAAAGCGGTCGCCAAAGCCTGATCTGTTCCACCCATGCAGGGTAGGGAAGCCATTTATAATTCTGTGGACCGCTTCCACGCGTTGTGCACGGAATTATAAATGGCTTCCCTACCCGGATGATATTTCATTTATAACAGCCGATATTTCACCAGTTGATGCGTTCTTTCAAGCTGACATAGCGTGGGTTGCCGATAACGATATGGTCAAGTAATTCAATGTCGAGCAGTTTGCCAGCCTCCACCAGTTGTTTGGTGACCTCGATATCTTCTGGTGATGGCGTCGGATCACCGCTTGGATGATTGTGGCAGACGATCACATTAGGGCAGTTGCGTACAATCGCAGGACGAAAAACCTCTGATGCGCGTAAAACTGAGCTGTTAATAGTGCCTTTGTAGCGTTTCACGTTCTCCACAACCTGATTTTTGGTATCCAGAATCAGAATATGCATTTCCTCATGGTCGAGGTACATCAATTGCATACGCACCAGATTGGCAGCATCATCGGCTGAACGGATCTGATATTTTTTATCCAGTCGCTCTATACTTAACCGCTTGCCCATCTCCAGGGCTGCTTTCAGTTGAGCCGCCTTTGCTGTCCCCAACCCGTATTCGTTACATAATTCATGAAAGCTGGCACTTATGAGTCCACTCAACCCTCCATATTTAACGAGAATTTTGCTTGCCAGTTCCATAACATTCTCGCGCTGTGAGCCATTGCGTAAAATAATAGCAACCAGATCAGCGTTTGAGAGCGACTCGGCTCCATGCTTTTGTAGGCGCTCACGGGGCCGATCATCAAGCGGAATATCATGAACGGTGGCATGATATTCAATTCTGACGGGCGCAGGAGTCAGGATACCAGTTTCAAGTTTTGTGCTGAGCATCGCTTCAGGAAATCCCCTTTTGAATGAAATGATCTACCAGGTGTGCTAATCACAATGGTACATTCAAATAAAACAAAATACAATTCGTAAAAATGGGTATTAATATGTATATACGTATTTCTATGAATTTACAAGGGCATTAACATGGTAAATGGCATAAAAAATAACATTTATTGATGTATAGTACAGTACTATTCTCCTTTTTCAGATAAAGCTGTTACTATAGGAGTTATAATCGGCTCTTACAATATAAGAGGCAAGTGGATTGTCTGGTTTGTTATGTCATGATGGCAGCAAAAAACTATTTACAGTGCTTTCATGATGAATATAGAGGGGTGTAGCAGGGTAGAGATGAGTCAGAGAGAGTGTTTTTTGCAACAGTGAGATCACGTTTTGCGAAGTTCAAGTTTTCTCTAAAAAAATTAGATGAAACTATCTGGTCTAAAAACCGATTATACTTAATAGCAGACTCATCGATATGAGGAGGAAGTATTCTATGGATCGTCCCCCACTATTGCGGGCTAACACGGAACTGATGGGGAAAGATGAGACTCAGGTTTCTGCCCCCAAAAGAGAGCAAAGCTGGTGGCAGAGTTGGGAGTTCTACCTGATAGTTTTATTGGCAGTGGTATTACGCTTCTATCGTATAGATACCGCCCAGTATATGACCGATCATAATTCGCTGTACCAGATGGCGCATGATGGAGTAGCGAACGGATTATGGCCGATTACTGCCAACGGGGCATCTACTGGACTGCTCCTTCCGCCCCTATTCGTCTATCTTATGATGATCCCTGCTGCTATCACTCCCAATCCTGTTGCTGGCAATATTCTGATCGCGCTCTGCAATGTTCTGGCAGTACTGCTGACCTATGTTTTTGTGCGACGCTACTATGGGCGAGTGGCTGGCACAATTGCGGCGCTTTTGTATGCTACCGCAGGCAATGTGATCGTCTTCAGTCGCGATATCTGGCAACCTGATATGCTTCCTCTATTCGTCGTTTTGCTACTGTTTGTGCTCTTTCGTGGCGTGGTGGAAAGGAGATATTACTGGTTTTTGCCAGCCGTACTACTGATCGGGGTAATGTACCAGTTTCACAGTACCGCTATTTATCTGGTTGTACTTTTAGCGGTGGCGATGCTTCTGGGTTTTAAGACGATTCGTTGGCGAGAACTACCTCTGGCACTGCTAGGATTAGCGGTGCTGTTTGCTCCATATCTCTATTTAGAGAGCCTCAATCACCTTGCAGATATTCACACATTATTCCATGTAGCTGGCAGCAAGGCAGCCTTTAACGGCGATGTTTTGCAGCATTATCGCACATTCGTGTCCTCTTATGTAGCCGATCCACTGCGTACGTTCAGTGATACCCATCTTATTCCAAGTAACGACCATTCCATCTTGTTGACGACGCCTCTGCACCTTATCGCGCAATTCAGTGTACCAGAGAGCTGGTTGATGGTAGTATTGCTGGTGGCAGGAGTACTCGCACTCATTGTGCAACTGGTCTGGACAGGGCGCTCTCCTGAGCGGAAAGGATTGGCTACCTGGTTAAAAAGCCTGCTAGCCTCTCCCTGGAATAGAGGGGCAATCCTATTGTTGGCCTGGCAAGGGACTATTCTATTATTCCTGCGCCATTCGACATTCATATATGCCCATTATCTGCTTTACTTGATACCCGGCCCTTTCATAATAATCGGTATTTTGTTGAGTAATGTGATGCGACAGAGGCAACATTTGCTTTTGCCTGGGAAAGTACTATTGCATTACGGATTATATGTATTCGTGGGTCTGGTCGTCATCATTCAAACGATTGGGAGTGCTGGCTGGCTCGTTGATCACATGCTTGGGAATTTCAATATTAACTATGCTCGTCCCCAGTATTTTGATCTGGCTACAATGCAGCGGCTGGTGAATATAAGTGATCATATGGCACTAAAACGACATTTAGGGCATGTCTATTTTGATATTCATGGGGATGATGTAAGCTCAGTGAGTTATCTGGCACAATTTGCCCACACTCCGATGGAGGTGCTAGATTCTAGTCAATGTATGGTGATACCATCTGCCCAGAGCGGCCCGGCTGTCTACGTGACTGATCCCAACCGACCAGACCTCAATGCGTTGTTAGAACACTATACATTAGCCACCCGCATTGGAGATATTCCGTATCCTGGGGGGACGCCCTTCCCCATATATATCGTAAAGGCCACACCTACGTCTCAACCACCCCTCCAATTAAGCGGTGGAGTACAGCTCGTATCACATAATGCTGACGTGTTCCCTGTGGGTGTAAGTGCACTGAAAATACTGGTAACACGTTGGAGAATACAAAACGCGCAGAGTCCACAGCCACGCACTACATATATATATAACTTCCTTTCGCGTTATCACAAGGATGTAAGCAGTGGGACAGGACGGATATGCAGATTGTCGAGCACATCTACCGGCGATCAGCTCATTCCCTTATTCTTATTCAGGACTAAAACCTCACGGAGCCTGATAATGAATATTGAGAAATTCAGTTCAAGTCCACAACACTACGACCATGGTTCATTTAAAATGGTTACATTTAAAAACATAGATACAGTGCATACCTTTTTACATATTGCCAATGGTCAAGACGATATCAACCTTACAACGATAACGGTGATCCCACCCGTGCCTCACGTGCGACATAGAAAAATCCCAATACACCCGCCGGTAAGGGTAACACTACCCTTACCAGCATAAATCCGAATTACACGAGATTGGTTGTGCCAGTCAAGATCAGGCTGTCACTGGCTGAGCAAGGAATATGGCTATTTGTGCCAATCGCTGCGTTGGTGACGTTGAATTTTCCGGCCAGGGCACCACTGAGCTTTGTGTTCAATATCTGTTGGATCTGCTGATTGTACGTGTTAGAGGGAAATGTAAAGAATTGCAAGAAGGTGAGATCGGTTTTCTGCACATTCACCGTCAGGTTCCCATTGGTGGCAGTTGGTTGTACATAAGTCGTGGCGGAGGCAATTTGCAGAAAGCCAAGGTAGATATCTGAGGTGATAACCAGATTACTGCCCTGCACGGTAAGGCGAATATTCTGAGCTGTGAGACTACTACTCACGGGAATTGTTCCGATACCGCTTCCAAGCGAGGCGAGAGATGCCGCAGGAATTGCAACATAGGCATCTGTATCGGCCTGTGCAGTGCTCTGCTGACGTATAGCGAGGCCTGCTTTGTTGCTACTAGTCTGCTGACCCTGCCCCAAAGAGATGGGCAATTGGAGATTGACCGCCAGCGCAGCATCACCACAGCCCGGCGTCGTATTAATAGAATTGAGCTGACCAAGCGGGATCTGAAACGTCGCCAACGGGCCACTCACAAGGGTTGGACCACTTTTGCTTGGCAGCGCTGTAACCTGGATGGTTGAACCATTGGCAATACTGAATTTGACCAGCAACGTAGCATTGATAGGCTGTGGATCACCTGGATAAAGATTGATGCGCAGGCTTGTAGCCAGGCCGTCTTGTTGAGGTGTCAGGCTGCTCAGCGTTGCCGAAGGCTGAATAAGCGTGGTTGCTATCTGTCCTGCCCAGCTACGATCAGCCGCCGGCATGTTGCCAACGATGGTATTAATGGCATTATTGACAGCTCCAGGCACCTGCTGATTGATATGGGTCTGAAAGATTGGCTGCAACGTGGCTCTGGTGAGATAGATAGTCGCATTGATAGGTGTTGTGGCCTGCTTCTGTATGGCATGGGTACCCGTGGTAAGCTGTGCCGCACGTACAGGCGTTACCATGAGAATTAATGCGATGATGAGCAAAAATGTCTGGGCGATCCAACGATGTTTCCTCATGATATTTTCCTTTAAAACCGTAGGGACCAGATTTATCGCGTCTGATGATTTATCAAATCGCATCATCCTCCGATAAATCGTTAGACGCGATAAATCTGGTCCCTACGTTGATATATGATCTAGCTCGGTAATAATTTGTTCAAGTTGATCGGGCCAGTGAAGCAAAAGGATGCAGGTTTTGGCTGCGCGGCGATTCCCTGAATTGCAGGTGCCTGAATCAGTAAGACCAGCATCTCCACATTTTTGCCACAACTGATAGTGCTACTGGTGTGGGCAGATATGAGCTTCGCGCCCTTGAGTTGCCCATGCAGAGCAGGCATCACCGAACTAGTTAACATTTGATTGATGGCCGTTTGCATGCTCACAGCGGCATTCGGGCCAGCGTCGTTACCATCACGCAGAAGACGCTGGACGCGCAGCTGAAGGTTTTGTTGTTGATCGATGCTAATTACGCCATCCATTTCAATCGGCATCATTCGATGAATACCACTGGCGTCTATATGGAGATTGAGGCTCAAGATCAGGCCATCATTGGGCGTTGGAACGACGTTCAGATCCGTTAATGCGCCCGATTGCAGATTAAGCTGCGATACAAAGATCGAGGTCAACGCACCTTTATCAAGCGCGAGTTGCATCATACGCGGTCCAGAAACTGGTGCCGTTGGGCCTGTTCCGGGGGTACCCTGTAGAGTACCGGTGACTCCTGGGACTGGATCTGAATAATCTTCTTCTGGAAGCAAGAAGGTAGCCAGGAACCCGCCCACAAGCAGAACAACGAGAGAGATACTTGCAATAAGCAGAACACGCCGCCGCCGCTTGCGATTTTTCCACCATTTTTCTTGTGGTAAGAGCGCCTCTTCTGCTAAATCTGTGGTAACTTTGGGAATGGGTCCTGTCGGTGCGGCAGCGATATCTACAACAGCAAGCGTCGTGGCCTCATTCAGAGAAGGCTCAGGCGCTACCTCGACAACTGGTACCTTGTTGCCCCATAAGAAAGCGGCTGGAATAATAGCGATTAAGCAAAGGATCATTGAGGTAAAGAAGACAGATGTATAGACCGTGTGCGCAGCCTGGATCAGGTGATTGGCATAACCTTGCGACCACTGCGTAAATTGTGCGGTGGTTGCGCTGGCAGGCAATGATGGGTAGGTTGCGGCCAGTTGCTTAAAATAAGCCAGTGCCCAGGAGGTGAGGGCAGCAAGACCGAGGATCATACCAACCATGCGTAAAGCCGTGACGATGGCCGATCCCATGCCAGCCTGACGAGCCCTGGCAGCATTGAGCGCCGTCGTGCCGATTGGCGAGATAACGAGACCAAAGCCAAAGCCAGCGGTAATTGTACTGATGGTGACCTGGTTCCAATCGACGTGGGTAGGCCAGCGGCTCATCAAAAAGAAACCAGCCGCAGTGAAGCATAGGCCTAGAATACCAGTCACACGGCAGGTGACGCGACTACAGAGCCAGCCACCGAGCAAAGCACCAACAGGGATCATCACCGTGAGGCGCATCAAAGCCAGGCCGCTATCCAATGCCGAACCGCGCAACACAGTATCCACGAAAATGGGAATATCGGCCATTGCAATAATAAGTGCCGCCCCTACAAGCAGGCTCGTGAGGGAGGATGCGCTGAATGGAATGCGTTTGAACATCGTCAGATCGATAACGGGCCAGCGCACTTTGCGTTCGACCAGCACGAAGGTGATTAAGAAGACGACGGCCATTGCCAGCGCGATAGGGTTGTTCTGCGCAGAGGAACCGGTGGCCGATGGGGGACCAAACGTTGTGCCCTGTTGCGCGAGTCCCATACTCAGACAGGTCAGCGCCAGGCCGAGCAGGAGAGCACCAATCCAGTCAATACCCTCATGCAGGCGTTTGCCTCTAGGCACGATGAGCCATCCGGCAACGATGAGCGCAATCACAACAGGCACGTTCAGATAAAAGATGTATTGCCAGCCAAAGCGTTGCACGATCAATGCACCATAGATGGGACCGAGCGCTCCACCGCCCTCAGTGACGGCACCGATAATACCAAGCGCCAGGCCGCGCCGTTCCTGCCCATAGAAATCACTGGCAATCGCCATCGCGACAGGCACAATAGCACCGCCGCCGATAGCCTGAAAGAGTCGTGCTGCGATCAGCAGTATCAGGCCAGGAGACGATGTGTTGATACCAATGACACTCAAAAAGCTCAGGTCGATCATCCCTCCCAGTATAGGAGCGAGGGCACAAAATAGCGAGCCAATCCCAAAGATTGTCAGGCAGAGCAAGAAGATACGGCGGCGTCCATAGATATCGGAGACGCGCCCCATCAATGGCATCACGACCACAAAGCCGAGCAGATAGGCACTGACAATCCACGCGGCATGGTCAAGTTGTGTAATCGGAATGTTCAGGTC
>JACDAE010000030.1 GCA_013695595.1 Ktedonobacteraceae bacterium
TTCCCTACCGTGATGGTTGCGAAAAAACGAGCCACACCCCGTGCTTCCACACGTCGGGCAGGTACTGTAGCGACCTCTCCCTGCTGCTGCGACTCTCAATAGGCGGTAGAACCTCTGTTACGGCACCACTTGACAATCACTCGTCTGGTTGGTATATTTCGTTTAGGGGGCGATGGGAATCGATACCCTAAAATTTTTACATCGGGTTTGCGCCTTTCTCATGGTGTTATAGCGATCAATCCCGTTGTTCTTTAGCCGCTCAGATCAAGGGTGATCTTTGATTGGGCAAGGATTATCCGCGATCCTACTATTTGAAGATCGATCACACCATTGTCAGGTGATTCGATCGTGGCTCATTGGCTACACAGAGCCGTGTTAAACAGCATAAAGGAGTTGGAAGCATGTCCTCGCGAAACAGTGGCGCTTCGCTACTATCCTGTCGTGCCTGGAGAGAATTGGCACGACCAATGCAAAAACGCAGCCGTATGCTCGTTGTATCCCTCCTTGTCCTCACGAGTTGTGTGACGATCTTAGGCAGCAACCTCTTTTCTCAACCTGCAAAAGCGCAAGCTTCCTCACATGTGACCGTCGCTGCAATCGATCCGGCGCTCGTTGCAGGACGCGGCGCCCAGCTTGGTATCGTCGAGCAGGAGGCCGAGAACGCCGCGACGAACGGGACGATACTTCCGTTCGACCCGTCGGCTTACACGCTGTCGGGCGAGGCGTCAGGCCGGCAAGCTGTGCAGCTCACACCTGGCCAGTACGTCGCGTTCACGCTCACGCAGCGGGCGAACGCGGTGACTATCCGCTACGCGATCCCCGACGCTTCAACTGGTGGTGGCATCGATGCCCCGTTGACTGTGAGCGTGGAGCACAACGACCGGGACCCTAATAACCGTGAGAATGGGCATCATACGCTCACGTTGACCTCGAAATACTCATGGCTCTACAACCAGTATCCGTTCACGAACGACCCGAATGCGGACTTGCTCCATCCGGACTGGTGGATCACCGAGTGCTCGTGCGTTCCAGCTTCTACGACACCACCACCAACTATAACGAAACCATTCAGGCCGATGCACTTCTACGACGAGCAGCGCCTGTATCTTCACGACTCCTACCAGGCGGGAGACGTTATTCGTCTGACTATGCCGGCCAATTCGAACGCGGCGTGGACGGTCATCGACCTCGCCGACTTTCAGGAGATCGCCCGTCCCACGCCACAGCCGAAGGACTCCGTCTCCGTGACCCGCTTCGGTGCCGACCCGAGCGGCATGCGCGACTCCTCGGATGCATTCGATCGCGCGATTCAGGCGGCGAAAGCCTCAAATAAGACGGTCTATATTCCGACCGGCACATTCCAGGTGAACAGGCACATCATCGTCGATAATGTCACTGTCGAAGGTGCTGGTAGCTGGTGGTCGATCGTCAAAGGCCATCAGGTCACGCTCACCTCACCGGCACCCGATGGCTCCGTGCACACAGGCGTCGGCTTCTACGGCAAGTATGCAGCCGATGGCGGAAGTTACAACGTACACCTGTCGAACTTCGCAATCGAGGGCGATGTTCGAGAGCGCATCGACACCGATCAGGTGAATGGTGTTGGCGGGGCGCTGAACGACTCGACGGTCGATGGCCTCTACATCCATCACACGAAAGTTGGCATCTGGCTCGACGGACCGATGAACAACGTGGAGGTCAAGAACACGGTCATCGCGGACCAGATCGCGGATGGCATCAACTTCCACCAGGGAGTGACAAAATCGAGCGTCATCAATTCGCTCATCCGCAATACGGGTGATGATGGACTCGCGATGTGGTCGGAGGCTGTCAGTGGACAGCCTGGCATCGAGGACGCCAATAACGTGTTCGATCATAATACAGTGCAGAACCCGGTGCTCGCCAACGGAATCGCCATCTACGGCGGCCAGGACAACACTGTATCGAACAACATCGTTGCAGACCCTGTGCGCGAGGGTAGTGGCCTGCACGCTGGATCGCGCTTCGGCGCGACCCCGTTCGCTGGCTACCTCCGATTTACGAATAACACGACCGTGCGGGCCGGATCGTTCGAACTCAATTGGAAGATCGGCCTTGGGGCGATCTGGCTCTACGCGCTCGAAGGCTCTCTCACGGCGGACATCGAGGTTACCGGCGACAACTTCCTGCAGAACACGTATAACGCGATCCTGATCGTTTCCGACTTCCCTGTGAAGGATCTTTACACCATCTCGAACGTCCATTTCCAGAACATCCATGTCGATGGAACGGGTACGTCGGTGTTGAGTGCGCGTTCCGCCGGAAACGCGACGTTCCAAAACGTTGTTGCACGCAACGTCGGTGCCGTTGGCATCAACAACTGCGGCTCTTTCCACTTCACGCCGGCGGGTTCGGAGTTCAACGTGACCGACCTCGGCGGCAACACCGGTGGTGGGACCACCGGTCCCTGGCTCGCATCATGGGAGTTGCCGAATACGATCACCTGCGATGATC
The DNA here is from genome assembly GCA_013695595.1 of Ktedonobacteraceae bacterium. Lineage (GTDB taxonomy): Bacteria > Chloroflexota > Ktedonobacteria > Ktedonobacterales > Ktedonobacteraceae > JACDAE01. The sequence continues at coordinate 2,494 of JACDAE010000030.1, forward strand.
GTCCAGCGGTCGTTCCCCCTCCTCCCCCATCTGCCTGGTAAGCGGTCAGGTTAGATTGTGAACGAGGCACGGAATAATAAAGGGAAACCATTTATTATTCTGTGCCCACGTTATCGATCTTCCTTACACAATGTGGAGCGACTCATCCTGGCTTTTCCGGTGAACCACGTCCTGAGTGGTTCAATAGTATTGATGATCTCGCCTTTGCCTATCTTGAGTTGCTGGAACGGCTCAACCTGCGTGATGCCCTGGTTATTGGGTCCTCGGTTGGTGGCTGGATCGCGTCGGCGATGGCTTTGCGCGATACCGAGCAACGGATCGGTGGCCTCGTTCTGGTCAACGGTGTGGGTATTATCGTAGATGGGCATCCCGTTCCAGATGTCTCTACGTTGGCTCCAGAAGAGCTCGTGGCCCTCAGCTTTCACCATCCAGCCGCCTTCCGCGTCGATCCATCGACCGTAACCCCTGAGCAGATTGTCGGCAGGAAAGCCAATACGGAGACGCTCTATGTGTACGATAGTAAGAGGCTGGGTGGTGATCCAAAGCTTCAGCGCCGCCTCAAGCATGTGAAAATCCCGGTTCTTGTTGCCTGGGGAGAGAGTGATCGTGTGGCAGACCTTGAGTATGGTCGTGTCTATGTCCAATCTTTCCCCAATGCTCGCTTCGAACCGATCCCCGAAGCTGGTCACCTGCCGCAGATCGAGCAACCTGAGCGCCTGCTCGACCTCGTGCGGAAGTTCTCGATCAGAACTGGACGATGAAGTCTCTCGTAGGATCGTTTGAGGAACGATAACCCACACGGAGAAATGAAGGAAGGCATCGTGTTCTAAAGCACCTTCACCGATGCCTTCCACATCACCTTCTTACAGTTCTGGGCGTCTTTGAACAAAAGACGAAAAAAGGGTGCAACGAATGAAAGGAATGAGAGCTTTGACACAATCATCTGATGCACGTCGTATTCGCGTTGGTGTGCAGATGCGATCGCAGCATACAACATATCCGACCTATAGAGAAGCTATTCATCGCTTCGAGTCGATGGGCGTTGATACGCTATGGAACTGGGATCACTTTTTCCCGCTGTTTGGCGATCCGCAAGGCAATCATTTCGAGGGCTGGACGTTGCTTACCGCGATGGCGACCTGCACGCAGCGCGTAGAAGTGGGCTGTCTCGTCACCTGTAACACCTATCGCAATCCTGCATTGCTCTCCGATATGGCAAAGACGGTCGATCATATCAGCAATGGTCGCCTCATTCTGGGCCTGGGTGCAGGCTGGTTTGAGCGCGACTACAGAGAATATGGCTATGAGTTTGGCGCGGCAGGCAGTCGCCTGGATGCGCTGGAACTGTCGACTTTCGGTAACATTTTCATTTGAGTTGACACGCATTGTTTTTCGTGCAGTGCAGGGGTTGGGAGCTGGTACGGGTATGACATTGGTCGCGACGCTCATTGGGGATATCTTCCCTCTACAAGAGCGGGCTAGATGGCAGATGAGCGTTAATATCGTCTACGCCGTTGCCAATCTGCTTGGTCCGGCTCTGGGTGGTTGGTTTACCGATCATGGACCTATGCTCGCTCCGCTCATTACGAACGGATCACAGTGGCGCTGGATCTTCTATGTGAATCTTCCGCTCGGCATCATCGCCCTCAGTACGTTACTTCTGTGCTTGCCCTCCACCATTTCTGAACGTAGCCCCAATTCCGCTGGGCTCGGAACGTTCCAGCGTATTGATATCACCGGCTCGCTCCTGTGTATGGGAGCCACAACGTGCCTTCTGTTGGGACTCACCTGGGGGAGCAGCCAGCCCTCCGCATGGATCTCACCGCAGGTGGGAGGCATACTGACGGCTGCGATCATCCTGGCGTTGTTCTTCTTGCTTGCCGAAAGCCGTGCTGCTGAACCGATTCTTCCCTTGCACCTTTTCCGTAACCAGATCTTTGCTGCTGATGCCGCCTTGGCGCTACTGGTCTATATGATCTTGCTTGGCCTGGCGATTTATCTGCCACTCTTTCTGCAAGGGGTATTGGGTCTATCAGCCACGGGCGCGGGAGTGAGCATCACGCCTTTTCTCCTCTCCGTTACTGGGGGAGCGACCCTTGCGAGTTGGTTGATCGCCATTCGCAAACGTTACCAGTCCATGCTCATCGTGGGCACACTCATCATGGCCCTTGGCGTTTTCCTTCTGGCATATATGGGACCCGCAACCAATCTTCCGGCCACGGTGATCTGGATGATAATGGCCAGACTTGGCATCGGTTCGATTTTCTCCGTGCTCTATCTTGCGGCGCAGAATGTGCTGCCACTGACTCAGTTGGGTGTGGGGAGTGCGCTCGTGCGCTACCTCGGTCAAATGGGTTCCACCCTGGGGGTAGCCCTCGTCGGAACCGTGGTCAACCAGTCTCTCACCAGCTCTGGCAAGAACACAAGAGCGGCACTTCCTGTCGCTCTCCAGCATGGCTTCCTCACTATTTTTGTGTTCTGCGCAATGGCTCTGCTGGTAGTCTGTTTTCTGAAAGATGCCCCAAGCATGCATCCACCAGGCCAGGCGACAAGACGCAAGAAAGCATGAGAATTGCACCTTAAATACGATGCTCCAAATACCCATAATACCGCAAAACTGGTAGGGTACCAGGTTCACCGCGTCCGTGATTGATCAACCCTGGGGCACAAAATCCATGAATGGCTGACGCGATCCAATCGGGTCTCTACCGTATTTGCATCATTACAGTTATTGAATGCGCGCCCACGTTGTTTCTTTCCAATTCGTTGGACCAGGTGACACAAGATGACGCCCCTACCCGTTTCCCGTGGTGGACGGAGGTTCACACTGTTTCTCTTCTTGACACTGTTTTCTCCAAAATGCCATACTAAGTATAAATATGAACTAGTTCATATTTATACTCAGTATGAGAAATGAGAACCCTAGATGAATAAACCAGGTGGGAACAGTGCGCCGGGAGGAATTCTCTCTACAGGCCTGTTCAGCGAAGCGTTTCTCGCCGATCCGTTTCCTCTGTTTGCACAACTGCGCTCAAAAGGGGCTGTGGTTGCTCTGCCTGTGCCCTCTGGATCGGGCACTTCATCCTTCTGGATGGTAACGCAGCTTGAGGAAGCCATTCAGGTCTTAAAAAATCAGCTCTTTACTGTTGATCCATCAACGATCCCGCTTGATGATAATCAGCCGTCATCGCCTCGTGGTCTCGGCGGCCTGGGAGGTATTCTGGGTCAATCGATGATTGCCGTCGATGAGCCGGATCATCGGCGGTTGAGAAGTCTTGTCTCCAAGGCCTTTACACCCAAATATATCCAGAGCTTACGCCCAGGCATTCAGAAGATTGCTGATGATCTACTCGACCGCGTCCAGGAGCAGGGTCATATGGATCTGGTGAATGAATATGCGTTCCCTCTGCCGATCAATGTGATCTCCAATATGTTGGGAGTGCCGTCGGAGGGGCAGGCACTTATTCGCGAATGGTCCGAATTGTTTTCTAGCGGAGGTGCCGCACGCCAGGACCCCTCGCGTCTGATGATCACGCAGACATTTGCAGAGTACCTCCTGAAGATTATTGCGGAGAAGCGAGCACATCCACAAGATGATTTAATCAGCCAGCTTGTTCAGATCGAAGAGGCGGGAGATCGTCTCGATGAGGGCGAACTCCTCTCAATGATCGCGCTACTCATTTTTGCGGGGCATGAGACGACATCGAACCTGATTGGCAATGGTATGCTGATGTTGTTCGATTATCCCGCCCAGATGCAGCGCCTGAGAGCTGATCCCAGCCTGGTACCCGCAGCCGTGGAGGAGTTTTTGCGCTATAATGGTCCTGTCCTTGCACCTGCGCCCCGGTACGCGACCGCAGATGTGACACTGGGTGGTCAACAGATTCGCAAAGGTGATACAATCCTGACGATGTTGGGTTCAGCCAATCGCGATGAGGCACAATTCACTCAGCCCGAAGAACTGGATATCGCCCGGAGCCTCAATCGCCATGTCGCCTTTGGGCAAGGGATTCACGTGTGTCTGGGAGCACCACTGGCGCGACTAGAAGGCGACATTGCCTTTACGACGCTGCTGCGACGCCTCCCGGCTCTACGGCTTGCTGTTGCTCGGGATGCAATCACATGGAGAGGTGGCTTCGTCTTGCGCGGGATCAGCAGTTTACCTGTTGCCTTCTAGTTCGTTTTCGATGTACCAGAACGTTTTGTTTCGCACCTCGTCATAGGCGGAGCGAGGAACAGAGATCAGGCAGAATGTCGCATCGTATGCTGCATGCTTCTCTGTTTTTCTCGCATACGCCCTCAGGAAAGAAGGATGGCATATTAACCAGCAGGAAACTATGCGTGTCCCATTGCGGGAACGCAACAAACAACGGGTGATCCAGCGTATTCAGGAGGCCGCCTTTGAGTTGTTTCGGACGGTCGGATACGAGCATACGACGATGGATGCGATTGCGGAGAAGGCCGAAACGAGTCGTGGCACCGTGTTTAAATATTTTCCTACCAAAGGCTCGTTGTGGTTGCCGTTTATGAAACAATTGTATGTCAAGCAGGTGCAACCTCAGGTGAAGGCCTATCTGAAGACCAATCCATCTACGCTCCATGCTCTGCGCTTTCTCTTCACTCAGATTTATGAAAACGTCTTTCAATTCCCTGAGGCCAGTCACGCATTTCAGGCCCTTCGGCAGGATGTTTTTAAGACATATCCCCGGAATGCGGACATCAATAAAGATACCGGCTTTCTTGATATGATCCAGGTGATTTTGCAGCATGGTCAACAGCAGGGTGATGTTCGGCTCGATATTCCGCTTGAGAAATTAATACAGTATGTGATGATGTTGTACATCTCTCAGGTGACCGAGCTGCTCGAAAAGAATGTATCGCCAGAATACCTGCTTGAAATAGAGACTTTGCTGGCGTTTCTGCACACTGGTTTGTGATATCGCAGGGTTTCTAGCTATGGTAGGCCCTCCCTTGCAATATGATCATTCCGTGCCATTCGCGGGGTCTGGGCGGCAGGAGTAAAGGTTCGATAATAAGAGGGTTTTCTTATACCTCATTTGCTCTGAAGGTGAGCGTGACAACCACCTTATTTTGTGCAATCGCGATGTTCGCCAGATCAGGTGGTTGGATGCCGAAGTCCGTCATGTAGATAGTACTGATCGCTGTTCCTGTGATCGTGCTGCCCACAATTTTGCCCTGTAAGTCGAACACCTCTTTGTTGGTTTTGCCATGCATCGTCATATTGCCGATCAATTGGAAATGCACGGTTCGCCCATCGCTATAGCTCGATGGTAAGCCTTGAGTGCTGACAGAGACGAATGTCGCAAAGGGATAGGTATCCGTCTGCAAGCTGTTTTTTCGTACATAATTGTCACGCATCATCGAGTCCGTCTGGAGCGTTCGCAGATCGACCTGCATATTCAGCCCTTCGATGATTGGTGATGAACCCGTTTGTACCTTGAAACTCCCCTGGACCGAATGGGTAGCGCCAACGGCATCATTGTTCGGTTTGTTTTGAAAAATCAGGTTCTCGAATACACTATATGACGCTGTCGTTTGCGCTGGTACAATCGTAAACGATCGCGTTGCCGCTGTTATAATAGGTGTTGTGGTAGGAACGATGAGAGCACCAGCCGCTGTATGGGTCTGAGTGACGGTGCTGGCAAAATGTGAGGCATATGCTATGCCAGCGACGACGAGGATAACGGCTATGCCAGTGAACCATAAAAAGCGTTTATTCATTTTTTACTCCTTATGCATTAAAATCATGCCAGGCCCTCTTGAGCGGCGAGTATCATCAGGACAGGTCCATAACGTTGTCATAGATATCCTCCTGATAGATAATTTTATATATCCTGCCTTTCGCCCGGTTGCTGTGGCTGGAGTGTGGTGCGTGGTCAGGTATTACTTAAAAGATATCTCGTTCTCCTCAACAGGAGTTCAATCACAAGTAACAATCTTGTAAATGCATTCTATCCACTCAATATTTACCTGTCAGGGCACCTCTCATCAACGTTTCCCCCTGATGGATGCATATCCACGAGATAGGCCATCTTGACTTTTGGCTGTTTATACTTCATACTATTGTTAATCGAAACATATAAATCAGAATTGATTGAAACCGCTATCCAACAATTTATCAATTGATGCCCTACATTTAGCATAAACTGGGCTTTCGTCTGCCCTATTCGAGCGGAGATACTATAAATAACTCATATCTGCTCGACGGGACGTGTGTATGAGTAGCCTGGTATTGGTTCTTTTATTTCGTGTTTTTCTAAAGGAAAGGGAGGTTTTTCGTTCTGCCATAGGAACAATAGCTGCAGGATTTCGATCGATTGATGCTTTCTTACATGGAGGTAAATGCACAATGACAATGAAACGTCGGGATTTTCTTAAAAAAGGTCTGATTGCTGCTGGAAGCGGCGTCTTTCTTGAGCAGATCAGCTTCAAGCGCATCGCCTTTGCTGCTTCTGCGGGTGGCCTCTACTGGCCAAACAAAGCTCCCCTGCAACCTTCTGCCTTCTATCGCCTGATGCCTGGTAGCGTAACGGCCCAGGGCTGGCTGGATGGACAACTGCAACTACAACTGAATGGTCTCTGCGGCCAGTATAATCATATTTCGCACTTCCTCAATTACAATGCAACCGGCTGGGTTACGCCAAACCTCGTCGGCTGGGAAGAGGTTCCCTACTGGCTACGTGGCTATGGCGACCTGGCCTATGTTACTGGCGATGCTACGGCGCTGGCGACAATCAAACAATGGATTAATGGTATTCTAGCCACTCAACAGTCAGACGGTTTCTTTGGACCCACATCGCTGCGCACCTCGCTCAATGGCGGACCTGACTTCTGGCCCTACATGCCTCTGCTGCGAGCTCTGACTTCGTTCCAGGAGTACTTTAACGATGCACGCATTGTGCCTTTCCTGACAAAATTCTTTCAATATATGAATGCGCAGGCAACCTCGGTCTTCACTCTGGGCTGGGGCTATACGCGCTGGGCTGATACGATTGAGTCCATCTACTGGCTCTACAATCGTACCGGAACTTCCTGGCTGCTCGATCTGGTACGCAAGATCCATCAGTACTCGGCAAATTGGATGAGCAATACGCTGCCTTCTCTGCATAATGTCAATGTGGCTCAGGGTTTTCGTGAACCCACCCTCTATGGTATGCTGGCCGGTGGCTCTCAGTATAACGCCGCAACGTATCAGAATTATGCGGCGGTCATGAATACTTATGGTCAGTTCTCCGGTGGAGGCTTCGCGGGCGATGAGAACGCACGCCCAGGTTTTAGCGATCCACGGCAGGGCTTTGAGACCTGTGGCATCGTTGAATATATGCAGAGTCATGAGATTCTGACGCGTATCACGGGTGATCCTGTGTGGGGCGACCGTACCGAGACGCTGGCCTTCAATTCGCTGCCCGCCGCACTTGATCCTCAGGGCAAAGCTCTGCACTATATTACCAGTGCGAATAGCGTTCATCTTGACAATGTGCCGAAAAGCGAGGGCCAGTTTGATAACCCCTGGGCTATGCAGGCGTATTTGCAAGGCGTGGATCAGTACCGCTGCTGCCCCCACAACTATGGTATGGGCTGGCCATTCTTCACTGAAGAGTCCTGGCTGGCAACGCCTGATAATGGCCTGTGCGCGTCACTTTATGCCCCAACGACCGTCAAGGCTCAGGTTGGCGACGGTACAACGGTGACTATTGTCGAGAGTACAACCTATCCATTCTCGGATACAATCACATTCATCCTTTCCACGCCTAAAGCGCTACCCTTCCCCCTCTACCTGCGCATTCCTGGTTGGTGCGCAAATCCTGCCTTGAAGGTCAACGGGCAGAGCGTGACTGCACAGGCCGGACCAGCCTTCGCGAATATAAACCGCACATGGTCCAACGGAGACACGGTTACACTGCAACTGCCGAGGCAGGTGAGCGTGCAGACCTGGGCGAACAACCATAATGCGGTCTCGGTCAGTTATGGCGCATTGACGTTCTCGCTCCAGATCGGCGAAAACTATACGCTGATTAATAACAGCACGGCCCAGATTCCTGAGTACCAGGTGACCGCGACTTCGCCCTGGAATTATGGTCTGGTGCTGAATGGAAGTACTCCGGCGCAATCGTTTACGGTCAACCAGAGTGGAGGAGCGCTCGCTTCAAATCCCTTTACGCAGCAGTCAGTACCAATTACGATGCAAGTGCAGGCCCAGCAGATCGTGGCCTGGCAAGGCGATGATCAACATGTTATCACGACACTGCAAGAGAGCCCCATTCTCTCAAACGCGCCAGCACAGACCGTCACGCTGATTCCCATGGGGGCCGCACGGCTGCGCATCTCCTCTTTTCCGACCATCAGTACAGGATCCAGTGCCCATCCATGGGTGGCTGCGGGTAGTTACTTCCGCATCCAGAACCAGAACAGCGGGAAGGTGCTGGGTGTGACGAATATGTCGACCGCCGATAGTGCTCAGGTTGTGCAGTTCACCGACAATGGTACCGCCGATCACTTGTGGTGCCTGCTCGACAATGGCAATGGCTACTTCCGTATCCAGAACCAGAACAGCGGGAAGGTGCTGGGTGTGACGAATATGTCGACCGCCGACAGCGCCCAGGTAGTGCAGTTCGCCGATACCGGGACCCCCGATCACTTGTGGAAACTTATCGATAATGGAGATGGTTATGTCAAGATTCAGAACCAGAACAGTGCCCTGCTGCTTGCTGTGCAAAATGCTTCCACCGCAGATAGCGCCAATGTCCAGCAATACCATGATACCGGGACTCCTGATCATCTCTGGCGTTTCATTCCCAATGGGCATGTGCGCATTCAGAACCAGAATAGCGGGAAGGTTCTTGGTGTAACGAATATGTCGACCGCTGATAGTGCCCAGGTAGTGCAGTTTGCCGACAGTGGTACCCCTGATCATCTCTGGCAATTCGTACCCGATGCGAATGGCTACTTCCGTATTCAGAACCAGAATAGTGGGAAGGTTCTGGGTGTGGCGAATATGTCGACCGCCGACAGTGCTCAGGTCGTGCAGTTCACCGACAGTGGTTCCTCCGATCATCTCTGGCGGTTACGCTACGGAAGTGGCAGTTACTTTCGCATTCAGAACCAGAATAGCGGCAAGGTGCTGGGTGTGACGAATATGTCGACCGCCGACAGCGCTCAGATTGTGCAGTTCGCCGACAATGGCACTTCCGACCATCTCTGGCAGTTCATTTAGACTAGTGGCAAGGCAAGCACCACCTGGTCCAAAGAAGCGACATGGATGTGCATTCAAGCATCGGAATGTCGCAAACACGGTAGGGTACCAGGTTATGCAGTTTCAATAAATATTCTGGATACCTGCATTGTGGGAAAAGACCATCAATGTAGGGAAGCCATTTATTATTCCGGGGCCGATGCCATTGCGC
>JACDAE010000041.1 GCA_013695595.1 Ktedonobacteraceae bacterium
GGCCAGCCGAGCCACAAACCACATCATTTTTTTGCGAACACCACAGGCGTGAGGCGTCCAAGCAGAAACCGTTTCAGGAACAAAAACGTCCGTTTGAAAATTTCGGGATGACTCCTAAAATCTGGCCCCTACCATATTCGTCTTTACGCTTCTGTCTTTCCCAGAAGCTGACGAATAGCTGCATAGGTCTCAGGAACGATGAGCGGAATCGTTGCGAGCGTTGTCCCGGCGGAAAGTAGGCACCAGGAACAGAAGGCATGATATTTTGTCTTCTGGTCGAAAAAGAGTCTGATCCCCTGAGCAGCATCGAAGACAACTTTTCCGGCCAACGCGAGCGGAATCCAGGGCTGTTTCTGCGCCCTATCCGTTCCCCCCATCGCGGCTAATCCCATCGTAATGGCATAGTTCCCGATGCCCAGCAATCCATCAGGCGTAGCAAAACGCGAATACGCTTCTGCCGAGGCATCGACCCGGTCTGCGTCCAGCATGGGAAGTGGTGGCTCAGGCAGGTGCTTAAGAATACCGACCTGATAAAGTGTAATCAGGCTCATGGATCCGACAGCAACTAGCCCTAATGCTATAGTACCACGTCTTTGGGCCAGAAAATGCCCTGTTCCGAGGCGCAGTTGTTGGCTGAGTTCTTCGGCTTTCATCGCATCCTCCTGACGAGGGCTGTCCCTCCTGCAATTCCGGCGATGCCCACAACACCCATCAGCGCCAACATGCCCGGATGAGTATCGGCCCAGAGTTGCCAGCTTTTGCGCTTTGCTTGCTTGTCGAAGCTGCCATGGGCACCATAATCCTTTTCTTCATCGACCGGTTCCCAGATATTGTTCTGGCGCTTGGGGTCGACCGCTTGCGACGTTTGCTGCGATGTATATCCTGTCTTGCCCAGGTACCAGTCTCCAAATGCTGGAAAGAACTTGTTGCCCTGGATGATGACAGCGGTGTTGAAACCAATGAAGAGTTCGCGTCGGTAGTGATCGGTGACCCAGGTAACTGCATCGGCAATCACTTCTGGTTGATAAATGGGTGGCACCGGTTGTGGTTTGCGCGGCAACCGACTCTTAACCCAGCCAAATTGTGGTGTGTTGACGGCTGGTAGCTGCACCATGGTGATTTTCACATCGCTCTTATCATGAATAAGCTCACTATGAATCGAATCGGTAAAGCCCATGATAGCGTGCTTGGCTCCACAATAGGCCGATTGCAGCGGAATACTGCGATAAGCAAGCGCGGAACCAATCTGAATAATCCTCCCTTTGTTGCGTGGAAGCATGTGGTGTAAGGCTGTCATCGTACCATAAACAAAACCGAGATAGGCCACCTCAGTAACCCGTTTGTAGACATCTGGCTTGATGTCTTTAAACGGCGCGAAGACTGATTCCATCGCGTCATTGACCCAGACATCGATTGGGCCAAACTGTTCCTCGACCTGTGTGGCGGCTGCTTCCACCTGATCAGGATCAGAAACGTCGGTAGGAATGGCGATTGCCTTGCCACCATACTCTTCAATTTCGCGACGGGCCGCTTCTAATCCTTCGTAACCACGTGCCAGCAAGCCGACATGTGCACCTCTCTTGCCGAAGGCCCGTGCAATAGCACGACCAACGCCAGCGGATGCGCCGGTAATGACGACCACTTCAGGGTGTGTTGTTACAGACATCATAAATCTCCTTTATCTCTCTTGCTACTCATTTATTTCTGGACTACGAGCCAATCAAGTGTGCGTGGAAGCTTTGAGGAGAGCACTTCGTTGCCCTCCGTCTGCACGGCAACGTTATCGTTGAGACGAAAACCTCCCTGACCGTCCAGATAGACTGCCGGTTCCATATTATGGACCATACCAGGACGGAGAATAGCTTTGGATGCTGGATGCAGGACCGGCGCCGCCGCATGATTAATCGCTTGAAAGCCAAACCCGTGTCCCAGGCCATGCTTAAAGGCTGACCCAAAGCCCGCCTGTTGCATCACCTGGCGGGCTGCCGCATCGACATCGTGCGCGTTTGCATCTGCTCGGATCTTCTTCAATGCCGCGTCTTGTGCCTCGACACAGGCTCGATGTGCATTACTCCATGTATCACTGATCGTCCCGGCGAAAAAGCTGCGCGTGAGTTCTGCCCAATAGCCGTTGACACCAATCTCCATCTGCACCGTGACGGTATCTCCCTCGGCTATCGTCGCATTCGAGGTCAGATTGAAAGCTTTGTACGCAAGGGCAGCACGAGCACCCGTCATGACATGAACATGCGGCTGAATGTGGTGTGTACCCTCAGTTGCATATCCTCTCTGTACAAGCGCTGCATAGGTTGCCGCCGCGACTTCTGCTTCTGTCGCACCAACGGCGATAGCCCCACGCGCTGCCTGAAAGCCGTGGAGAGCGACTGTCTCTGCTCGCCTGATGCCTACGAGATCTTCTTCCGTTTTAATTGCGTCCAACTCGTTTAGTAGGTCAGTTGCGTCACGAATTTCTCCGCCGATCAGGAGCATGTGTAGGAGCTCCTTCATTTCGGGTGAGGGGGCACTGAGTTGAGTATAGGCAGGAATAAGCGGTTCTATCGCTCCCTCGTAGCCAACAAGGGAGCCTCTCCCCACGCCAGCGTTTTGCAAAAGCTCGCCGAGTGGCTCACGAGCAGCATCCAGTGAATTTCTGATCACATCCATCGTTTCAACCGCAAATGGCTTGACCTCGACAGCAATTCCTGGCGGGACAAGATCCATCTCGTCTGACAGGACGGCGAAGCGTGTCTCTACGTCATTGGCTGCATTGAGCGAGATGATACAGAAAGAATCGCCGAGAAGCGGCTGGTATCCTGTGAGCATCACGACATGTTGCGGGGTGCGACAGACGAGTGCGTGATAGCCTTCACGCTTGAAGAGTTCTTTGATCTGTTCTGCTCGTTGTGTCTTCATCTTTTTTTCCATTTCAACGCCGAGATTTCAGGCGTGGAACTCCATGCCCTGCAGTTCCTGCTGGTGAGAGATTGTGACGTATGGGAGGCGCTGGCTCGTCAACACGTTGCGGGCTGCGAGAGAGCAGACCGGTAGCATTCGAGATCAGGTAATCGGCTGTGCGTGCGGCAAGCGACTGGATGGTGAGGCCAGGATTGGCCGATCCCTGTGTAGGAAGGATGCTGCCGTCACACAGAAAAAGGTTGGGAATATCATGCGTACGCCCCCATTTGTCAGTCACCGATGTGTTCGGATCGTTGCCCATGCGTGCACCACCAACCAGGTGTGCATAGCGCGATTCCTGCACCACTTCTTGCGCTCCCGCTGCATTCATGACTTCCGTGACTTTTGCGACGCCAGCCTTTGCTATCTTTTTATCGTTGTCGTGTAACTTAAAGGTTATTTTTGCGATGGGGATACCATGCACGTCCTTCTCATCTGCAATGGTGACGCGATTATCCTCCCAAGGCAGAATCTCGCCCAGGACACCTAGGGCGGCCCAGTGATTGTAGTCCATCATGACCTTACGCATTCCCCAACCCCAGGCACCCTTTGCTACCATCATCTGTTTGGCAAAAGCGATGGGAAGGGGTCCGACCGTTTGAATGGAGAAACCCCGGATAAAGTCATTGTGCGGGTTGGTCTCGTAGAATTCCTCGCTCAGGGCATGCGCGGGAGGCGCTTTGTACATACGAATCGGCTCCTCGAAGCGTCCAATCACGACATTGCCGATCTGGACCATGAGATACTTGCCAACGGTCCCGCTGGAGTTTGCCAATCCTTGCTCAAAGCCGGGACAGGCTGAGTTCAGCAAGAGGCGTGGCGTCTCAATGGCGTATCCGCTGACGATCACGACCTTTGCCCTCAACTCATGTTCATGTCCCTCAGCATCGATATAGGTGACTCCGGTTGTGTGTCCATCTTTCATATTGATGCGCGAGACCATACAGTCGGGACGGATCTCGGCCCCGTTCCTGAGTGCGTCAGGCACGTGACTGATCAGGGTGCTCTGTTTGGCACCAACCTTACAGCCCTGAATGCAGAAGCCGCGATAGATGCAATGGGGACGATCTCCGTGCGACCCGGCGAGAATCGCCACGGGACCACCCGCGACAACCGGAATACCCAACGCGGTGCAACCTTTGACCAGCACATCACCGACTCCACCCAGTGGATGCGGACCATAGATATACCCATGTGGATCACCCCAGGGAAAGTATGCGGGGCCGGAGACGGGCATCTCTTTTTCCAACAATTCATAATAGGGCTTCAACTCATCGTAGGAAATAGGCCAGTCAGCACCCATGCCATCGGAGGAGAGCACGCGGAAATCAGAGGGATGAAAACGCGGGGTAAAGGATGCCCAGTGGACGGAACCGCCTCCCACACCCTGCCCACTATTGTTTTCTCCCAGCGTAATTGGATCATCACCGCCCGTAATGCGTTGATTGGTCCAATAGAGCTTATGCGAGCCTGCTTCGTCGCTGACCCAATCGCGTTCGGTATCCCAGAATGGTCCAGCCTCTATCCCAACTACACGAAATCCTGCCCGCGCCAACCGTTGCAGCAGAACGCCTCCTGCCGAGCCAACTCCGACAATGCAGAAATCGACCTCTTCCTGTTCCCCAAAATGCTGCATGGGGATATCGACCGTCTGCATGGGTCCCAGGCGGTGTTTATTTGCTTTCGGTGCCTCAAATTTTCCTAATATTGGTGCCTTCATGATGATTTTTTCCTTATTTCGTGGGCGTCATAAATGCGGCCCACACACGGGCGTGATAAATCTGGCCCCTACTAATGGGTTCCTGCTTGGCCGCTCGCCTGTTGTTTATGGCCGCCAGGGCCACCCACGGGAGTATAGTCACCTGAGAGCGAATTGACGGGTGCCTCCCATTCATAGCGCTGCTCTTCAACTTCCCACGGTTCTGGTTTGCCGCCTTCCAGACGCATATAGCCACGTGGATAAGCGGGACCTCCAAAACCGACTTCATCCCAGGCGTAGGGATGAGCATAATACGCCTGAACAGTATCTTGCATAATCAGCGCCCAGAAGCGATGGACCGACATCTTTTGCCAGATCTCCTGCCCCGCCGGGGGATTAGCATCATGAATGGTCTGGAGAACGGTGTCCTGCGCCAATGGATCAAGCTGAATAAAAGGGGCGTGATAGAGATGCTGCGCGATGGCATCGATGGCCTGCAATCCTAACCGATGCGCTTCATCATCGGGTGGCATATCTTCAAAACGGTAGCCGTCACCACGCTTCTCGTACAGTCGCTCATCAATGTAATGGACAACTGGAATCTTATGAGCAGCATCGCGGTCATCCTGTGGAAGCAGGCGATCTGTGATCACTTTCAGCAAGAGCGCCTCATCCGGTGTAAAAAAGCGGATCGGCGGCACTTGCTCAACACGCTTCAGTACCACATTGCGCGTTGCTTCGTCCCAGTAGTTCTGCTGACTGAGCGTGTTGAAACCAGGATAATAGCCTGGTTGCTCCGATGGGGCAATTGCCTTTTTGCTCTCAGGATCGATTGGCAAGAGGCTCTGATCGACCGCTGGCAGTGTTTCTGGCTCGACATGATAGATTGGAGTGCGGTTCTCCGTCAATTCTTTCGATTTTTTCATTGCTATTTTGCCCTTCGTAAGAGACTGGTAACCAGACCAATGAAGCCGGATGCCGAGAAAATCAACGGGGCCATAACCGGAGGCCCATAGATAATGTTATAGAGTGGCTTCTTCATGCCACCTGGGCGACGCATAACGCCACGTGCATGAAAGAAAAAGCCGATCATGCCGTTGAGCATCGCCAGCAGCGAGATAACAGGCAAAAGTGTACGTGCCACCGTGCGGCTCCAGATGGTTCCGATGCCTGCGATCATCAGCAGAGGCGCGATGATGATGGGCGACCACTGGATACGAAAGGAGAAGTTGTTTTTGTAGTGAGAGTAAAGCGCTTCGGCCCAACTAAAAAATGCTGAAAGCACAGTCGCAACTGCCAGCAGACGTTGAAATTGTCCTTCGCGTACGTCCTGCTCCAGCACCAGCCCTTCTCTGCTCCATGAACGAGGGAGCCAACTGAGCCAAGGGGAACGCGGTTTGGACAACCCTGGCAACGCGTTTTCAGGAGCATCTTCGCGCCGCAAAAACGAGGTCACCAGGCCGAGAAAGCCGACTGTTGAGAATAGCAATGGTGCAAAGACCGGTGGTCCCATCACCATATTGAAGACGGGAATGCGCCATCCTCCAGGCTTGCGTGCCACACCACGAATGTGAAAGTAGAAGCCAACAACACCATCGATGAAGGTGATGAGCGAGACGAGCCGCAAGACGGTGCGAGCAGCCCAACGGCTAAACATAGCCCAGGTTCCCGCGATCCCTAAAGCGAAGCTCAAGATAAAGGGAGTATACATAATACGCTGTCCATAGCTACCTCGATAGTGCTGATAGCCGACCTCCAGACCCGTGAATAGGCCAGAGGCAGCTGTGATAAATGCCAGGCTGCGCTGAAAGCGTCCTTCGCGCACATGCCGTTCCAGTACGATCCCCTTACGCGTGATTGCGCGTGGCACCAGGGACTGCCAGCCGGAACGCTGTTTTTTCTTTGTTGGGAGCAGCTTCCCAGCTTGTTGTGCTACCCGTTTTGCTGTCTCCAAAGGTTCTGCGACTGCCATATGTGTTAACTCCTTCATCGCTCTCTCTACATTTTTATGCTTAATCGTTGTTTGCTCTTTCTTCTTTGGGTCACTTCAACGCAAAGAAACCGGCGATGCCAAGGATACCAGCGACTCCCACGAGCATCCCCGTACGAAACGACCGCTTTCCATTCTTTCAAAACATTGCTTGTTCAGTAATCTATCTAAATCGCGTAGCGTTCAGCATCGGCCCGTTTAAACGTTAAGCCCATACCAGGACGCGATAGATCAGGGCGCAAAGCCCCCTGTTCCGGTTTGAGGACTCCATCGAAAAACATTTGCTCAATGCGTACATGATCATGAAAGTATTCCATATGCCGAAAATTAGTCACGGCACAGGCTGGATGAACATGCAATGCTGGACCACAATGGGATGACAGGTCAAGCGAACGCGCTTCACATAAGACACCTGCACTCAGAAAACCAGTAATACCTGCGCAACGTGTCGCATCGGCCTGCAAGACATCGACCGCTTCTGCCTCCAACATATGGCGGAAGTACCACGAGTCGTAACCGTATTCACCTGCCGCAATCTCCATTCCTGCCGGGGCACGATCTCGGATCAGGTGCAACCCGGACAGATCATCAGAAGAAACCGGCTCCTCGAACCAGGTCACACCGTAGTCAGTAGCGAAGATCGTAGCAAGTGCAAGTGCTTCTTTGCGACTGTAAGCTCCGTTTGCATCAACAAAGAGTTCGGTGTCTGGCCCAATAGCCTCGCGTGCTTCTGCAACTCGCTGTGGATCAGCAGAAGGGTTTGTCCCAATCTTCATCTTCACGCGCGTAATACCCTGCTCAACCCAGCCACCTAGCTGCCCCTGGAGTTGCTCGCGTGAATAGGTAGTAAAGCCGCCACTGCCATAGATTGGAGCTGCTTCACGCACTGCCCCAAGCAGCGTAACAAGGGGAAGATCGAGTAAACGTGCTTTGAGATCCCATAATGCTGCATCAACTGCTGCAATAGCCATCGAGGCGATACCCGGTCGTCCAAGATTGCGGATAGATTGCACCATTGCCAGCCAGCAACCCGATACATTCATGACATCGCGCCCCACCACCACCTTTTCCAGTAATTCCTGAATCACCTTCCCAGTCGCGGCATCGGCGTAGGTATAGCCGATGCCACATGTGTCGGCTGCATATGCCTCGACCAGAACCATCGTCGTTTTATCCCAGCTATAGGTACCATCCGCCTCTGGCGAGTCGGTTGGCACCGTATAGACTGAAACTACCAGACGTTTAAGGGCAACGCCATTGTCGCCAAATCTCGTATTTGTCATATCCTCTACCTGCTTCCTTTCAGCCAGATGAGTGCGGAGCACGTGCTGAACAAGCAGCATTTCTGGCTGACTCTCAAGAATGTTTCCCTCTATGGCTTAGCCCTTATGGGGCAGGATACCTTCAACAACACTCTTCACCGATGCTTTGATGATACTGCCTTCATTTGGATCACCTTTCAGTAGAGCAGAAGCATAGTTTTTCTCTTGCTCAAAGCTGATATGGGGTGGTATCGTGGTCACATCACCAGTGACATACGCCTCGAAGACGACAGGGCGGTCAGCCGAGAGCGCGGCATCCCAGGCAGCACCAACATCTTCTGGTCGATCGACACGAATGCCCTTCAGGCCGATTGATTCGGCATAGCCAGCATAAGGGAAATCGGGAATATCTTGCGTTGTCTCCAGCTTTGGATCGCCCGCTTCAATACGCATTTCCCAGGAGACTTGATTGAGGTCGCGATTATTGAGGACGAGGAAGATCAGACGAGGATCACTCCATTGCTTCCAATACTTTGCAACCGTAATCATCTCATTCATGCCGTTCATCTGCATCGCGCCATCACCAGTGAGTGCTATCGGCACACGATCGGGATAAGCAAACTTGGCCGCAATGGCATAGGGGACGGCAGGGCCCATCGTCGCAAGACTACCTGAAAGAGAACCCATCATACCACGGCGCATCTTGATAATACGTCCATACCAGTTCGTTGCCGTTCCAGCATCCCCACTGAGAATGGCATTGTCAGGCAGGCGCTTGGAAAGCTCCCAGAAAACACGTTCTGGATTAAGAGGATCGGCCTGTTCCATCGAGCGTGCCTCGACCACCTTCCACCAGTCATGATAGTCCGCTTCAATCTTTTCGCGCCAGGAACGATCTGTCTTACGCTGCAGGTAAGGAATGAGCGCACGTAGCGTCTCGGTGCTATCACCAATCAAGTTCAGTTCCATTGGGTAGCGCAGGCTTAAGTTGCGTCCATCTATGTCAATCTGGATACCCCGTGCCTGGCCCTCTTTCGGCAAAAATTGCCCATAGGGGAAGGTCGAACCAATCATTAAGAGCGTATCGCAGCCCATCATCATATCATAGCTTGGTTTTGTACCAAGCAAGCCAATACAGCCCGTCACAAAAGGCAGATCGTCAGGAAGAACCTGTTTGCCCAATAATGCTTTTGCCACACCACAACCGAGCAGGTCTGCAACCTCAATCACTTCGTTGGCAGCATGTTTTGCCCCGATACCAACAAGGATGGCAACCTTTTTGCCTTCATTGAGAATATCAGCTGCACGCTGGAGATCAGACTCAGTCGGGACAACGCGAGGGGTCGAATAACCGGTACCAGTATGAATCGTATTTGCCGTGTGAGGTGGTACCTCAACTGCGTCCATCTCTTGCACATCTTTTGGAATGATGATGCAGGTGACGGAACGTTCGGTCGTGGCAATGCGCATCGCACGATCGACAAGTTGGCGAATCTGGACCGGGCTAGACGCCATATAGACGTATTCACCTGCTACGTCTTTAAACAGCGAGACCAGGTCAACTTCTTGTTGATAGTTGCCTCCGATGGCCGTTGTCGCCGATTGACCAACAATTGCGACTACCGGACGATGATCCATTTTCGCATCATAGAGGCCATTTAAGAGGTGAATAGCCCCTGGACCAGACGTTGCCAGGCAGACACCAACTTCGTCCGTAAACTTGGCATGGGCGGTTGCCATAAACGCTGCCATTTCTTCGTGACGCACTTGCACAAACTCAAAGAGATCCGGGTGGCGCCCCAGTCCTCCCAGGATACCATTGATTCCATCGCCAGGGTAGCCAAAAATACGCTTGACTCCCCACTGGGAAAGTCGTTCCAACAGAAAATCGCTGACTTTAGCACTCATCTCGTATCTATCCTTCTTTCCTCACTATAGAGATCAGCAAAAAGAGTTGCTTTCAGTAAAATTTGCTCTCCTGTTGATCTGAAGATGTATCTCTTGCATCTAATTCTCTCTACAGCACGCTGCTGGGCCAGAATATGTGACAGGAGAGAGAAAGCTTCCACTCAAAAATCCCTTGAAGCTTTCACGTCCTAAAAACGGTGCCAAAGGGGTCTGTGTATGTTTTTGTTCCGTTTTCAAGGTATGTTAATAGCATAGAGTCACCCGGTTATAATTCGGTAAGTATTCTCTTCTATTCTGAGGGGACTTCTGTTGTCTGGGTCGCCTCCATGATTTCTCGAAATTGGGTAGCCGGACAGGAACGTCTGTTCCTCATCAATCACACTTTCGACTGAATTCATCCTTACCCATTTTTAACCAAACACTTTTATACTGAAGACAAACATAATGGCAAGTGAAGAAGAATATATGAAAGATTATGAACAAAGGAGAACTATGATGAAACACCGTATGATCATGGGCGTAATGCTTCTCGGCGCATTATTGTGGTTGGCTGCATGTGGTAGCCAGACAAACACCTCTCAGGGAACAACGAGTTCCGCTCCAACGACTGTTCCTGGTGCAAGAGCAGTTCACGTTGTGATTCAAGATGGAACAATCACGTCCTCGATGAAGAATTTCAATGCCGGCATACCCTACACATTTACCGTGGTCAATCAAGGAAAAACTTCCCATAATTTCATTATCTTGAAGCGTATTAGTGGTGCAGCAGCTACTACGCCGCCGCCAAATAGTGGAATATTGTATATTGTGCCTGCAACACAATTAACTCCTGGAACAACTCGTACCTTTTCGTACCAGTTTCCGCTCTCAGCAGAGCAGGGAAGTCTGCAATTCACGACCCATCTCGCTGGCCCTGGTGGACCAGAGGGGGCGCATATTCCCGTCAATGTGACGAAAGGGTAGGGTTCTGTTTGTTCTCTGAAATCAGTGGGTGACACGTGGGAAGCCAGATAGAGAAGCAAGAACCCTTCGTCAATTCACTTTCGACGGTAATCTCCCCTCCATGTGCTTGAGCAATGAGGCGAGCAATGGCCAGTCCCAGACCGGAACCGAGTTTACTCCGTGATCGGGCCTGCGGTGCCCGGTAATGGCGCTCGAAAATGTGAGGGAGATCAACTGGTGCGATTCCCTGACCAGTATCACGAATATTGATCCTTGCCCATTCATTCTGCTCACCATCATCCTTTTCTTTCAGAATGAGAGGAATAGTAAAAGTGTGTATCACCTCCAGCCTGACGGTTCCCCCAGCAGAAGTATACGCCAGTGCATTCTCAACGATATTGAGCAACAGTTGTTTGAGCAGATCGGCATCACCCAGCGTCCAGACCTGTTGTAGTTCACCAAGTTCCAGGGCGATGTGTTGCTTGAGGAAGCGTGCCTGGCGTGCGACTTCAACCAGCAGCAAATCCAGTTCAACACGTTGGATGCTTTCACCTGTTACCTGGGGTAGCACTCCAATTTCCGCACGGGCCATCGCCAGCAGGTTACTGACCATGCGCGAGAGATGGACTAACTCAGCCTGGATTTGTCGGAGGTCTTGACTGACTCCTTCGCTCAGTTCAGAATCCATGAAGAGAACCTCTACCTGTCCTCGTAGCGAGGTGAGGGGGGTTCTCAGTTCGTGGGAGACATCGGCAACAAAATTGCGTTGCAGCGTAAACCCGGTTTCCAGGCGTTGCGACATCTGATTGAAGGCTTCCGTGAGCAATTTCATCTCTAAGGCCTGTTTTGTAGCTGGAAGGTGCATTCCCAGTCCTTGCATACTTAAATTTTTCATCGTGAGACTGAGTTTGCGGAGCGGTCGTAATTCGTGACCAATGAGCCAGAAACTGATGAGATAGACAACGAGGACTGCACCTAATCCTGCTATGATCAGGACAAGGGCCAGAATCCTCTGAACCTCCTGGATGGACGTCAGGGAACGCCCCACCTGGGCAACGGCAATGATCTGGTGTGTTGGACTTTGCAGAGGAAGCGTCTGAACGCGCACTTGATTTCCATTACTATTTTGATAGGTATGAAAGGTTTTCCTGCCATGAAGGGCCGCTGTAAAATCGCTCTGGCTATATTGGATGCGTTCTTGCAGCAGGTTCGGTGATCGTTGGATTGGTTCTCCAGTCCTGGCATCAAAGATCTTGACATAGAGTGGATCAGACGTAAATTCGTCTTGCTGGACGCCTTGTACTAATTGGGTGAAGAGATCAGTATTGATGGGATGGCCTGTCGAGAGCCAGATGGTAGTGGCAAGTTGCAGTTTCTCCCCCTGTATCTCAAGGCGCGTATCTAGGTCACTTTGTAGGTAGTAGGAAACCAGTGAATAGACGATGCTACTCAAGAGAAGAAGCGTCAACAGAAGGATCAAGATATTCCAGAGCACTAATCTCGTGCGCAGCGAATGTGACCTCTTGATCCAGGTGAAAAGCCACGCTGAACGAGATTTCTGGTTAATCTTCGTTGCCATAGATGGCCTCCTCTATAGTTTGAGCATATATCCGACGCCTCGTATGGCATGGATCAGATTGGGCTGATCATCGCTATTTAACTTGGTGCGCAGATAGTTGATATAGACTTTGATCACTTCCAATCCTGCTTCATTATCATAGCCCCAGACGCGTTCAAAGATCCGTTCTTTTGTCAACACACATCCCACATTCTGAGCCAGTAATTCAAGCAGATCGTACTCACGGCGGGTCAATTCTATCAGTTTGCCCGCGCGCGTGACCTGATGTGCGGCATTGTCAATGATCATGTCCCCTACCTCAATGATTTGTAAGAGCGGTTGCAGGCTCTCGGCCCGCCGAAGTGCCGCTCGTATACGCGCAACCAGCTCTTCAAAATCAAAGGGCTTGGTGATATAATCATCGGCCCCACTATTTAATCCAGCAATTTTATCGGTTAATTCATCTCTGGCGGTCAGCATCAAAATAGGTAAGGCCGTGTTTCCCATTGAGCGCAGATACTGACAGACTTCAACACCATCAAAATCTGGCAACATCACGTCGAGAACAATGAGGTCGGGTACATCATCATGTACGGCTTTCAGAGCTTCTTCCCCGTTGATAGCAATGATCGTCTCGAAGCCTTTGTGCATCAGCCCACGCTGGAGGAATTGTAAGATTGACTGCTCATCCTCAACAACAAGTATCCGTTTCTTCATCCTGAAATCCTTATGAGGAAATGATACTAACTCCTCATCAATGCGCTTTTTCGGAATACTCCTCACCTTAAATCACTGGCAAAGACAATTCTGTCCCTCTTCTGGTGGAGCTTTTTCGCGCATTGTCTCTCCTCTCTTTCTACCATTATATGGTTAGAAGTTGGTAAGAAGCAACGTCTTGTACTTTTCTTCTTGCTTGCTATTCAACGTTCTACACGATACAAAAAAGAGGCGACTAATCCTGTCCAGCCTGTTTGATGATTGGCCCCGATCCCTGCACCATTATCGCCATGAAAGTACTCGCTTACATTTTTTCTTTGATACCACTGCTGATCAGCCACCAGTTCATCGGATAGCTTGTCGCAAAGCCAATCACCATGCCAATCTGCATCATAAACCAGTAAACGGGACTATCAGGATAAAGCTGATGGTGAAAAAAGACGAAGGAGGTCAGGGCCATCCAGCCAAAGAGTCCCACCTCAAACGCTGTGAGTGACAGCGTATCGGCTTTGATCGCGGCGATCACTCCATCCTTCAGCCCAAGATGACGCATTGGGGCTATAGCGAAGTATTGAAAAATGATGCCGAGTACATAGGCCAGCACATAATCGACGATATATTCAGGCCAGAGCGCAATTCCTGCAATCGTCGTGCCCATCCAGAAAATTGCCCATTCACCAACAATATCGCCGAGTGTGCATCCCGCTCCGCAATGCGTTACCCCTTTGAAAACAATCTGCCAGAAGGGTTGCTGCATCTTCTTTTGATGGCTCTGCTGTGAGGCATCAGGGGCAAGCTGCATTGCCCGGTAGGCCCAGATAGCAAAGGGTCCCATATAGAGCGCTGTTACCGGCCATACCCACTTCATCACTGACATCATCTGCCGTTTCTTGAGGAAAATGTCAAGCAGAATAACAAGCGCTGATGCCAGCGCAATGAGGAGTGCCGCAATCGAGAGATCGACGAGCCAGATGGGAAGCTTCATACAGCACATGCTCCTGGTATGTATCAATTAAGGCAAAAGCGCAATAGCAAACAGCCCTGCTATTCCCACGAGATAGAGAACAAGCACCACCAATGAATCGATCCCCATATGCAGGATTTGTCGTTTGGGACGAAAGATCAAGCCATAGAGATAGACCGTCGTAAGCAAAATTCCCAGGCCTGCCAGATAAATATCCGTATTTTTTGCCTGAGGGAGGACGGCTTGACCCGAAAGCAAGGTTGCCAACAAGAAAAGCACCGGTAAGAAGGCATTTCCTCCAAAGATGTCGCTGAAGGCCAGATTGTATGCGCCTGCTTTGACCGAGGTAAGTCCGGTCGACAGTTCAGGAAGTGAGGTTGCGGCTGCAAGAATGGTACTTCCAAAGAGGACTCCGCTTAAGCCAATATGTGTGGCAATTCCATCTCCACTCTCCTCCAGGAGTACACCCGCAACGAGTGTAACCAGGGCTGCTAGAAGGAAAACAACGACGACACGGGATGTACTCCATTTTTGCGTCGTGTCTTTGGTTTTGTCTCCACGATGACCATGTAACGTATCTGGTGCGCGTCCCTTCTCCTGCCAGGGAAGATCGTTGCGTGCCTTACTGAGCAGCCAGATGCCAATGAGCCACAAGGCAATAATAAGCAATGCACCAGGGGTTACATGGAGGAAGATCAGTGACTTTGGCAGTTGTGTTCCCATAATAGCCAGGATCAAGACGGCAACGACCAGTACTCCTTCGAGAACCAACTCAAGTGAAGCTGCCGCATAACTTAACACGTCCTGCCGCCCCAACCCGAAAATATCCAGAAACACCAGGACAACCGTTTGAATAGCGATTCCACCCAGGATATTGCCGATGGCGATACCCACATTATGCGAAAGTGCCGCGCTTGCCGTAATTGCGATTTCGGGAAGATTGGTGGCAATGGAGAGCAGAATCAGTCCTCCAAGGGCCTGCCCCAGTCCAAAACGTGTTGCGAGCACATCAGTTGTATTTGAAAGATAAGTTCCGGCGATCCAAACGGCAACCGCAGCCCCAAGAAAGATAAGTAAAAGCACCAACAATGGGAATGAATGAAACATACTCCCCCTTCCATATTCTCCTTGAGGAGGAAAGAATATCGAGCATGATCTCTTTCCTGTTTTCCTTCAAAGTGAAAGATCTAAAGCTTGATAGCGCTCCTTGATAGATCGAGTAATATATTTGCTACAAACAAGAGGGTACGATATGTTTGTTAACATTTGGTAAGAAGCCGTGCGGAAACGCTTTCATTCAAGGAACATGCTATTGAAGCACCTGAAGGGATCTTCGACGCCATTAAACAACGGCAACTAGAGCGGGGCAAAAACTGAAGATAGAGAAGCGCCCTGGGATTCTCATTTTCTCATGATAGGGATTTCTCCAACGCTCTCCGTAACTGAGGCTTTGCACGATGAAAATACGTCTTTGCCGTCGCTACTGGGAGGTCGAGGATCTGGCTGATCTCAGAAAATTTGAGCTGAGCCACATAACGAAGTAAAACAATAGAGCGATAATGGGCTGGAAGCACCTGGAGAGCCTGCATGAATTGCTGATGCAAGTCGTGATCTTCTGCCACTTCTTCTGGTAAGGAACCAGTATCAGGCAGTACATCTAATGGAGAAAGTTCGTTCTCACTAGTAAGCGAGAATATTTCAGAAAAATAGATTGTGGGCCGGCGTTGGCGTGAACGGAATTCATCAACACAATAATGATAGGCCACTTGAAAGAGCCATGGTCCAAAAGGTTGGTTCAAATTCAACTCGGGAAGTGAGAGATAGAACCGCAAGAATACTTTTTGCAAAACATCATTGGATTGTTCACGGTTTCGTAGGTGACGATAAATAAAAGTGAAGAGCGGCTTATTATAGCGATAAACTAGTTGCTCAAATCCTCTCTCGTCGCCAGCCAGAGCCTGCTGAGCCAGCACACCATCTGCCATTCTATTAGCACTATTTCTTCTTTCAGCATCTGATTCTGCTATCGTGGCTGGTATATGTTGCCCCCTTTTTGTATTGCTACTCGTTTGTTCAATGACACTCAGCTGCTGCATAACGGACTCTCCTCTATAAAATCTTTTACCGTGACGTTGAGTTCTTCAGGTATCTCTCCTCTTTCATTTCTATGGTACGACAACTTAGTTAAAAAGTCGTAAGAATTCTATGGAAGGCTGGGGCTTCATAGTGTATTGAAAAAATGCCACAGAAGAATGGAAGGAAAAGAATTCCAATCTCATCAGCAAAATTTTACCGTTTTCTAACGATGCCTTTCTACACTCTAGATAAGAGTTGTTCTATGTGTGATGAAAGGTGAAAGTAGATGACAATGTCTGAGAACACAACAGTGGTAGGTGTCTTTGTAGAAAGTGCGCAGGCCGAGCAGGCAATTGATGCCCTTGAAAAGGCAGCCTGATCAATGCGAGGAAGGAGAGATCTTTCAATGCAGAAGCAGAAAAACGGTTCAACATTCTTGTTGGGGATAATCCAACGTTTGTTCGGACGAGAGGCACTCCTCTATCATGAGCCAGTGGTATCGGTTCACACGTCCACAACAATGAATTTGCATGGTGGTCACAAACAAGAAGAAATGCTTCAGTTGGAACCAGGAATGATGCTTCGCGACAGTTGTACCGCCGAAGAACTCCAGGAGTGGACTCGACTCCGCGACCACTATCAACATGGCGGAAGCGATCGTGGACCCGTACTGCGCCATCTGAAATTTCTGAAGCTTCTTGTACAGCGAGGAAAAATCGAGCGCTAATGCTTCTCGACAAATTCCAGAGAAATCTAATTTGACCAGCGAAATTTACCATTTTTTAACTACATTTTTCTATACTAAGCGTGCAAGTTATCCTGCATATTGTTTGCATCATTTGTCGCAACAGGCTGTTTCTTACAAAGGAGTAATTGATGTCCTTATGATGAAAGAGATGTGAAATGTAAGGATACTTGCAAATAGAAATGCCAGTAGTTGAAGGAATGCGGCTACTATCTTCTAAAATGAGCGTATCCTCACCTTTTCAAAAACAAGTAGATGCAGGAACGTCTTCAGAGATATTTGCCTCCGTCAACATCCTGGCGTTTCCATTTGGGCATTCTCTGGCATAGCCAGCTTTGCTGTGGTACAGTAGCTTCATTAAGGAGAAATAGGATTTTCTTCCCAGTGGTCGCAAATAAAGCTAGCCCATGCATGGCGAATGATCACAACTCGGTGGCAGTGTCAGCGAGTTGAAAGTAGTAATGGAAGAATAGTGAAGACAAAACTTCTCAACCTTGTGGAAATATTACGTTCCAGCTTCTGGTTTGTACCAGCTCTCCTGCTCGTGGCAGTATGGATACTCTCGCTTGCAACTCTAACGCTAGACGCAACTTACCAGGGCCAGGCGCTTGAAATATTCGGCTACACTCGAGGGCCCGATGGGGCAAGAATGCTGCTTTCGACCGTGGCCGGTTCAGCGATCGGTGTAGCCGGAGTGAGTTTCTCAATTACTATTGCCGCGCTCTCTCTGGCCTCATCACAGCTTGGGCCACGACTCCTGCGCACTTTTATGCGCGATGTGGGAAACCAGCTTGTGCTTGGGACGCTACTTGCTACTTTTCTCTATTGTCTCCTGATCCTACGAACCATTAACGGAACCGGGAATGAGGCATTTGTGCCCCATATC
>JACDAE010000053.1 GCA_013695595.1 Ktedonobacteraceae bacterium
TTTCTGGATTGGTGATTGCCTGACGCTTGGCGACTTCACCAACGAGACGCTCACCATTTTTATTAATTGCGACAATGGATGGGGTCGTACGTGCTCCCTCCGCATTCGGAATAACGACTGGCTCGCCGCCTTCCATCACTGCGACACAAGAGTTTGTGGTTCCTAAATCAATTCCTATAACTTTTGGCACTGTTGCCTCCCTGATTTTTATCTATTATTGATATGGCGACCCGATGCAGTTTTTCCGCGTTTTACATCGAAAAATCATCTGTATCGTGTCAGTGTTCCTCATCATCATATCCATAGACTTCTGCCAGTAGATCGTCCATCATGCGAGCCATATAGCGTACCACTGCGATGGCACGACTATATTGCATACGCGTCGGGCCTATCACGCCGAGCAACCCACCCACTTTGCCTTCCTGTCCATAACGGGCTACAACCAGGCTGATGTCTTTCATCTCGTCCCACTGATTCTCCCCACCAATAATCACCTGCACCCCATCAGCAGAACGTAACTGCGAAGCCAGGGCCGGTAAGAAGCGATTCTCTTCC
This sequence comes from Ktedonobacteraceae bacterium, assembly GCA_013695595.1. GTDB lineage: Bacteria > Chloroflexota > Ktedonobacteria > Ktedonobacterales > Ktedonobacteraceae > JACDAE01. Next base: position 556 of record JACDAE010000053.1, read on the forward strand.
AACACTTCCATGACTTTGCGTACACGTTCGTTACGCTCCTCTTCAGGCCCTATACGGCTGTATTCCGGCTGATCCAGGATATTGATCACGCCATCACGGTAGAAGGTATCCCCTACCATGTCACCATGCTGCTCTAGGATACGCAGAATGGCGAGCGCAATCAGACGTTCTACCGCCGAGAAATCTGCTTTGTTGATTAACGCTTCAATCTCTTCCGCATTTTTATTGTCGAACAGTTTATTCAAACGTGTCGCAACTGCACTCAGTTCTTCCTGTAGAATAGCTGTGTCCAGCATCACACGTTGCTGTTTTACCGTACCATCCGTCAAAACAAGCACGATATGTGCGGAAAGATCGGTCACGGATAGCACTTCAAAATGTTTGAGATGCCCTTCGCTTGCTCTCGGTGGAGTCATTACAGCGGCACTATGCAGCAGGCGAGCCATCACGGAAGCCGTAAGGCGTACCCACTGGTCTAGTTGATCCTGAACCTGATAAAACTGGTGGCGGATCAGGCGCTGCTCATCAATCGAAAGAGCTGACTCAAGCATAAGATGTTCGACAAAGTAGCGATAGCCCAGGTCTGTCGGTACACGCCCTGCAGAGGTATGAGGCTGAGAGATCAACTGTGCCTCTTCCAGACCCGCCAACTCATGTCTGACCGTTGCGGAACTGAAACGCAGCCCATACTTACGAACCAGAGTCTCGGATGCAACAGGCGTGGCGGTAAAAATGTATTCTTCAACCAGCGCACGTAGTATCTGCTGTTTACGTGGACTCAGTGGTGTCATGTCTTTTTTGCCCTGTCGTCCTGGTGTACCACTCCCGCCTCTACATTGCTATAACGGGATGATACAATACTTGTCAACTATGATTGCTAGCACTCGCATCACGAGAGTGCAAATACAGAATAGCACTCTCAAGGGGAGATTGTCAAGGGGAATTTCCGCTTTTTTCGTGTCTGTCTTGTGAACAAACCCTGTTTCTGTTAAACTCTGCTTTAATTCCCTGCATTACCCAGAAATGGGGAGCGAGAGAACCCTGACAAAAATCCAGTGTTAGTAATTAGTATTTCTTAAGGAACAAGGTCATGCGTCAAATAACTATCTTCTTATCACTTATCTGCTTTATCATAACGGGAATAGACGCATTTCTCAATCTCTTCAACGCCACGCAAAGCACTCATTTTCCCGCGCCCGTTATCCTGGGTGTCTATCTTCTCTTTTTCATTGATGTTATCCTCGTAGGCATCTACATAATCCGCCAGGAATTAAGCATGAGACAACGCCTGAAGCAACCTCATAACGAAGACATAACGTATAGGGATCTTATTAAGGCCAGAAGCGCTACTGCCAGGCCATACAGACGCGAAATACACCTTCGCTATGCTATGTTCCTGAGTATAGTGGTCATTGCACTCCTGGGCCATGCTTTAGCGCTTTTTATAGATACATCTTCCACCAATTCTTTTACGCGCATCAATGATATGGTTTATCAAATATCTCTTCCTGCCTTTCCAGCAATACTATTTCTCTATGCATCTTTCAGTAAAGTCGCATTCTTACAGCACTTCGAATAGCTTCACCATAACAAACGTAACCGTCAATGCAAGTCCTGCACGCAGACAGGCTTACAAGAACATATGGGCATGCACTTTCCAGCGTGCCCAGCCAAAATGAACCTGGATATCCATATCGTGAGCCAAACGACGATCATAGTAGGGAAGCCATTTATTATTCCGAGGTGTCGATCATGCGCTTCATCGGTTCCGTTGCCCCGGAATAATAAATGGCTTCCCTACTATGATCGTAGAGGAGGCATGCCAATTTTTCTTTATCTTGCAAGAACTACTTAACGGATCTTACCCACCATTTTTCTTCCCTCCAGTCCCATTATTCCCCTTGCCACCATTCCCGCCATTCAGATCACTTGCCAGCAAACCTGTTTGCACAGGATTTTGCCCATCTAACATCCAATCACAACTTCCACCTGCTCCCATCAGGCCATTGATATCATTCACACATTGCTGGTGGAGGCCAGAAGGCCGTTGAAACAACGTTTGTTTTCCCAATCCAAGAGAATTGAGGTTAATGTTGCCGCATGGAACTTGATCTTGCGCGTTAAGATCCGCACAAGGTCGTCCACTCGTGCGCTCAATGATGCTGTGCCAAATAGGTGCAGCACCTGTGATACCAATAACACCTCTGCTCGGTGCCGTATAATTTGCGTTACCAACCCATGTTCCAACTACAATATCAGGAGTGTAGCCAATCGTCCAGTTATCTATAAAATTATCAGTTGTACCAGTTTTCGCAGCTACTTCATGTTGTTGACACGGAGTTGCATATGAACATGTTGGATCCCAATCCCAAAATGAAAGATCATGATCGCCCTGGAATTCTGTTACGCGAGAAGCTTCGTCACTAAGCACCGAGGTCATCATGTAGGCAACCTGTGGCGAAATCACTTGAGCACTCTGGACACGATTGGGATCAAAGTTATAAAGGTTATGACCATAATTGTCCCATATATCCATAATTCCTTGAGTTGAGATATGTTTTCCATTATTAGCAAATGTTTGATATGCATCGACCATTTGTAACAATGATACTGCATTTGAACCAAGTGCCAGCGATGTCCCGATACAACTAAACAATTGACCTTTTGGACAAGAATAGAATTTTTTATTCAGATCCGTAATACCCATACGTTGGGCAGTAGCCACAACGTTACCAATTCCAGCATACGACAAAGCTCGCAAGGCTGGAATATTGTATGAGTTCGCCGTTGATTTTCTTATCGAGGTATCTTTGATATTATTCGCAACGCTATTAATCGTCGTACCGCCAGCATAATCATGAGGAAGATAAGCCTGACTTGCTGGAGTTCCTGGGCCAAGCCCTTTAGGGAAGTAAGTACCTACATCGGGTATAACCAGACCTGGATACCATCCCATTTCAAAGGCTGTAGCATATTCGATAGGTTTGAAGGATGAACCAGGCGAACGTGTAGGACTAATAGCCATGTTAGTCTGACCGCTTACAGCCGGATCGTTAGAAGCGTAATCTGTACTCCCATCCATTGCCAGAACTTCTCCGGTCCTGGCGTTCATGACGACAACTGCTGCATCGTTCATATTATAATCTTTATTGAGAGTTACATATGCCCCTGTCAGTTTCTGAAGCTCCGGTTCTGTCATATGGCGCTTGACAGAAGCCTCCACATATGACTCCAGGCTACTATCGATAGTTGTACGAATATTAAAGCCACCATTCAATAATATTGTAGCCCCAGCATTAATATCTGCCGCACTATCTCCATGCCCTAAGACAATCTCTAATTGCCTTTCTATCCACAGTACAAAGGCTGGATCTTTCATGCTCGCCTGATACGAATGGAACTTCATTGCCAGCGTCATCTTCTCGACTTGCTGCATAATTGCTGGCGTCACCAGTCCAGGTTGCCCATTGGGCCCTAACCCTGGCTCCAGAACGCCCATATTCATCATGCTTTGGAGAACATAAATCTGGCGACCCAAAGCCATGTTTTTGTTCGTTGCATTAAGTGACCAGGTACCAGGATCAAAAAGGCTTGGATTGTTCGGCATCGCAGCTAATAGTGATGCCCGCGCCAACGCAAGCAAAGGATTATGTGTTTTGTTTGCCGAATTATAGTCTAACTGAGAAACCGCTGGAGTACAGTCAAAATTCTTGTTACATGTTCGTGTCAGGCCAAAGTAATCCTCAGAGGCCGACTCAACTCCAAGCTCCGTTGCCCCAAACGGTGAGACATTGAGATACATCTCCAAAATTTTGTCTTTGGGATACTGCTGCGTCATGCCAATCGCTAATGCGGCTTCGGAAAGCTTGCGTTGCCACGTGAGTTGATCACCGTTCTGTCTCATATTCTTGATCAATTGCTGTGTGATCGTACTCCCACCACCATGTGAACCACCATAGATAAGCGCACGCAATAGACCTTGTGGATCAACTCCCCCATTATTCCAGAATGTGGGATCCTCTGCGGCAATCATAGCATCACGCATAACCTGAGGAACTTCATCATAGCTCACCGAGGTGCGCCTTCCATGCCCATTAGGATCAGAGATGTTCGCAAGTAAAACGCCGGTGCGGTCATAAATACGCGTCACTTGCGAAATCTGCTTCGTGGCTATTCCTTGCAGTTGCGGCTGCTGGCTCTGATAATATGCATACCCATATGCGGTGCCAGATGAAGCGGAAATAATAATGAGGGCAATCAAGGCTATGAGTATTCCGATGCCAATTTTTCTTCCACCTTCTCCAATACGCTCACGCCGATGCCGCATGCGCATAGCAAGACGTACCGTACTGGAACGCTTCCACCGCTTTGCTTTTGGCAACGGACCAGACATACCAGGACCAGTTGGATGATAGCGGACCAATGGATCAGGTGCGACCATGTGTTGTCTATTGACCGCCACAACTTTGCCAGAAATCTGCTGCACCATCTGCATCGCATTCCCAACCAGTCCATGCTTCCTCGCGGAGGTAAGTAATCCTTGCGTTGGTACACGACCAGATCCTGGAACCTGACTCGCATTCCCCTGACCAGGAAACTGTCCGCCTGGGAGTGGCTCCGATTGCCGCCTGGGCGCATTCAAGGGCGAAAATTGCTTGATTGGCTGAACCGGCGATTGCTGATTATAGTCTTGCAACAAGCCCCCTGTACGAGGTGCATGATTGTTGTTCTCGTCCGGCTGATAACGCGCTGGCGGTCGACCCCAATTATTACTCATAATAAACTCTGTCCTCGTTGCTGATATGGTGGATCCACTCTTATTCCATAAATAGATCCCCGCTCTATTTTTTCACTCTCTTCCGCCTTGGATACAGAAAAAGAACGAACTTTCTCAATGCTTTTTATAAAAATATTAATAAGACACCTTTTCCACAGCGACCTCTCTATCCACATAACACCTATCCTGGCAGAACTCTTTTCTGGTTAGTGAGTTCACAAGGTTCTACTCAACTCAACGGGTAATATGACACACGTTAACGCACTGCTACCCATTCTGGCTATCGGCTCCCTCTCACAGTCACAAAATATAATCTTTGTGCGAGCATAACACCTGGTTACAGAATTTCCCATGTACACGTTATACATCACATAAAGCATATAATTCATTTGCACAAGAGATCAATGTCCACCCATTAGGGGCATAATGGATGCAAATTCTTGCCAGATCATGTACAATTGGAGCATGTTCCGGTATCGGTATTATCCTTCTGGTGAGAGGAGTCTCTTGTATGTTATCGCGGTACACCCGCTACTTGCTGATCTTTGTTATCAGCATCGGCCTGGGCCTTTTCCTATTAACGATGCAGCCCTCCCATACCTTGGCGGCAACCAACCCTATTACAGTAAACAGCCAGACAGATACGGTCACGTTTCCTAAAAGTATTGATTTCAAGATCAGCGCGACCGATCTCAGTAGTACCATTACAAATGGGACAGTTTTTATTAGAGATAGCGATAATCCCTACAATACACCACACATTGTGGATATAACGACACCCGCACACACCATCATACTGCACGGCTATAAAGATATCTCTGGCACTAACTTTGCTTCGCCCGGAACAGTGGTAACATATTATTGGCAACTACAGGATGCGCAGGGTCACACATACACGGCTCCATCTCAAACATTTACAATAACCGATACACGCTTCCCCTGGCAGCACTTAAATCAAGGCAAGTTGCAGGTAAACTGGTATAATCGTTCAGCCAATTTTGGTCAAATCATATTGTCTCAGGCCAGTACCAGCCTTAACCGTATCGCCGGAAACCTCGGAGGTAGTCCACTACAACCAATTAATCTGTGGGTTTATCAAACAACGAATGATTTTCATGGCTCCCTTCCTCCAGGCACATACGAATGGGTTGGCGGCATCGCTTTTCCTAAACTCAATCAAGCGTCTGTCGTTGTCCAGACTCCTGCTGATATTACTCTGATACGCGACATGCCTCATGAACTTACCCATCTCCTCTTTCATCAATTAGGAGGTCAGAATAGCATCTATACACCCACATGGTTCGATGAAGGTCTGGCGGTCTATAATCAGGTCTATCATGAAGGGGCCATGAAGCAAACCTTTCAGCAGGCGCTCAAAAATCATTCTCTGGTGCCACTCAATGAGATTGCAACGAACTTTCCATCTGATGCCAACAAGGCGTATCTGGCCTATTCTCAAAGCTGGAATCTGGTCACATATATGTATACGACCTTCGGCGAGCCTAAAATCGCGGCATTGATCAAAGGACTCAATAATCCGGCCCTGGATTTTAATGAAGAACTGAAACAAGTCCTGGGCATTGATCAAGATCATCTGGAGAATCAATGGCTCATATCTCTGCAACAGCCAACTACGCTGATACCAGATCAGACAAATAACCACACATTACAAAATCCCGCATCGGTTCATATTGCCAGTGATCCCTATGCTCCACTCTTGATCCTGCTCGGCATTTTTATGATCGTCACCCCTCTACTTGGGCTTGGGGGACTATTCACCTATCAACGCCGCAGCCAGCGCGTACAGGTTTCCTATCAGGCTCAAGGTCGCTATAATGCAAACCCGCCAGCGTATCCGATGCCACCATCTGCAAACCAGCGGATATATCCTCCTCAGCCTGTTCCATACCCATATTATCCTGCCTATCCCCCACAGGCGTTACCAGATACGCCAAACAACGTACAACGCAAGTTGGATTATGATCCTTATACGGGAGAAAAAAGCTTGCCGCCGGCATATCCACCATATCAGCGGCCATCACAAGAATAACACGCTAAAATAAAGAAGAAGATGAGGAAGATGGTAGTGCTTAACGAGTCAACCCCTTACTATCCATCCACAGCTCTCTCGCTGGACGAGCTGGCATACTGGATTGCATTCAGCCGCGTTATGGGCATAGGACCTGTGCGCTTCAAATTATTACTCGACTTTTTCGCCGAAGATGTCGCCGCCGCATGGCATGCCAGCAGACAAGAACTGCTCGCCGCTCATCTCGATCAGAAAACCATCGATAAGTTTTTGCAGCAGCGCACGATCATTCTTCCCCAACAGGAACTTGAACGTCTCGAACGCCTCCGTATTTCTATTATTACCTGGAAGGATGATACCTATCCTCCTCTCCTGAGGAAGATTGAGTATGCCCCTCCCGTTCTTTATCTCTGCGGCAATCTGACGGAGGATGACCGCCGCTTTAGCCTGGGCATTGTAGGGACGCGCAAAATGACAACATATGGACGACAGGTTACGGAACACTTCGCCAGCCATCTGGCAAAAGGAAAAGTGACCATTGTCAGCGGTCTGGCCCTGGGCATAGATACAGTAGCACACACAACGGCACTTGATCATGGTGGACGCACGATAGCCGTTCTCGCCAGTGGCCTGGATACAATCTATCCGCCTTCTAACTATGCCCTTGCGCGACGTATCGTTGAATCGGGACAGGGTGCATTACTGAGCGCCTTTCCTCTGGGTGTCAGACCCGAAACGGGCAATTTTCCAGCACGTAACCACCTGATTTCTGGCCTCTCGCTCGGTGTGCTGGTCACAGAAGCTCCTCCTCGCAGTGGGGCACTTATCACAGCTGGCTCGGCTCTCGATCAGGGACGCGAAGTTTTTGCGGTGCCCGCAGGTATTTTTTCGCCAGCATCAGGGGGCGTAAATAAACTTATCCAGGATGGCGCTCATCCAGTTACCGATGTAAATGATATTCTGGAAAACCTTAATCTTTATATGCTGCCACAACAGGTCGAAGCTCAGACTCTCTTACCAGCTAATGATGAAGAGCGGACGCTGTTGAACCTGCTCAGTGGCGATCCTCAACATATTGATGAGCTCACTCGCGTATCGGACCTTCCAGCTCATCTTGTTTCTTCGACGCTAACGATAATGGAATTGAAGGGTTTTGTAAGACACCTTGGAGGCATGCAATACGCGCTTACAAGATGAAAATTCGCTTGGATGCTATCCGCAATTTTCCCTGAAAGGTATCTATCAATGCGAACAGAACACAACAAACTCGTGCGCGATCGTATCCCTGAAATTCTCGAACGCGCAGGTCTCACGTATACTCTGGCAATGCTGAACGAGCAGGAATATCAACAAGCTTTGCGTGCTAAACTGTGTGAGGAGGCTGCTGAAGCTGCCAGCGCCGATGGGGAGCATCTTATCTCCGAACTTGCCGATCTCTATGAGGTCATAGATACACTGATGGCAAATAATGCTATCGATCCTGCGACCGTGCACACAGAACAGGAACGCCGCCGCTCTGAACGTGGAGGCTTTGCGCAACGCATCCGGTTGCTCGATACCGTTTCTGAATCATAAAGAGAACCAACCTAAAGATGCCATTAATGCGATCTATTGCTACACTGGCTTATCAATCACATTCTTGCATTGAAATCATACACATCTGTTACCCATCAATGGGGTAAATCGTAGAATATACTGCCCCCAGGTGCATGTGCTTGATGGGACTTTTATCGTGTCTTCCACTCTATTGTTCTGCAATGTTTATACCCGGCACATTCACTTATGCTAGAAAGGATTTTCAGGCCATGACCACCGAAAACACATCTCAATCTGCAGATCTACATGAAGAAACACGCACCATATGGAACCAGAACGCCACATTTTGGGACGATAAAATGCGCGATGGAAACGATTTTCAGCGCATCCTCGTCGGCCCGGCCAGTGAACGCCTGCTCAATCTGCAACCAGGCGAAAATGTGTTGGAGATCGCCTGCGGAAACGGCGTCTTTGCACGCAGCATAGCTCGCCTCGGCGTATCTATTGTTGCTACAGACTTCAGTGCCCACTTGCTCGAACGCGCTCGCGCACGTACAATTGAGCATGCAAATAGTATTGAATATCGCCTCGTCGACGCCACCAATGAAGATGAGATCGTTGCCCTTGGCAAGCAACGCTTCGATGCAGCCGTCTGCAATATGGCGATCATGGACATGAGCGAGATCGATCCCCTTATGCGAGGCATTCGCCAGGTTCTCAAGCCGAATGGACGTTTTGTCTTCTCCCTTATGCATCCTTGCTTTAATACGATGGGAACGAGCCTGTGCGTCGAAGAAACCGATAACAACGGCGATCTCATTACCACCTACTCCATCAAAACGGCAAGGTACCTTCATATCCCCCATCAGAAAGGCGTCGGTATCATCGGCCAACCAACACCTCACTACTACTTTCATCGCCCCCTGCATGTCCTCTTTAACGCCTGCTTCCGTGCGGGTCTCGTTGTAGATGGGATGGAGGAACCAGCCTTCAATTCTCCCGACGATGGTTCAAAGACCGGGCGTTTGCTTAGTTGGATTAACTATAAAGAAATACCTCCTGTGCTGGCAGTTCGGTTACGTATTATATAGGAGAAACAGGTATGAGCGAAAGAGAAGCTATCCAAGAAGTAAGTACGCAAGAAGGATATGCGTATTGGGCCGCCTCTTATGATCAGGAAAATAATGCCTTGATCGCTGTAGAAGAAGCTTATGTGAACCCTATTCTCGCCCGGCTTCCTTTTAAACGGGTTCTGGATGTGGGAACCGGCACAGGAAGACACGCGCTAAAACTGGCACGCGTGGGCGCAAACGTGACAGCTATTGATCAGTCCCTTGAGATGCTGGCAGTAGCCCGACAAAGAGCACAAAATGACAACCTCTCCATCGATTTTCAACGTACATCGTTTGATGCTGGTTTACCATTTGCAGACAGCCAATTTGATCTGCTCATCTGTGCACTTGTGTTATGCCACGTTTCTGATATAAATAAAACAGTTGGGGAGTTCGCGCGTGTTTTGCAACCGGGCGGCTATATGCTAATCACTGATTTTCATCCTGATAGTGTTCAAGTTGGATGGCGTACCCAGTTCAAGCAAGAAAGGACGAGGTACCTTTTACCGAATTTTCCTCATACACGAGACACCTACTTAGAGTTAATTACAGACAATGGTTTGAGCATCTTGAATGTGCTGGATAGCCCATTGCGAGAAGTACCGGAAGGCTATCTTTCGGCTGAACTGCTTCACGGACATGAGGAACAATTGCTTAGCCTGGTTATTCTGGCGCAGAAGGAGGAGCGAGAACCGTAACGAGATCGGGCCAGCGCTCCTGCAACATCTTCGCCAGTTCGCGCAATCCCCAGAGTTCACCGATGGCATGCCCAATGGTAGCCACGGTCATGCGCGTTTCCTGTACGGCTCTATTGGCGGGTTGACGCAATTGGCCTGTTACATAGAGATCAACGTGAAGGGCTGCGGCCTCACGAATGAGGGGATCGGTCATTGCGGCAACGATGGCGATACGGTTGACGGTGTCAGTATAAGGTTCGGCGATCACAGGTGCCGCACCAAAGATATGCGCAAGGTGCTCTTTGAACGCTGCTAACGGAACAGGCAGAATAGTGCCAGACATGCCAAGAGGAACGGCGTCTTTGAAGGCAAATGGCACTGGCTGGCTCATCTGCAAGATCCGGGCAAGGCGTACATTCAGGCCAAAGGTTAAGGTGAGATCGAAGGCGAGGTGATAAGCTAAAATTCCTATATCGGTGGGGAAGGACTGGATGTCCAGCCGCCACGGGCGATGCAGGAAGAGGGCATCGAGACGTTCTTGCTGAACCCATAATGCTATATCGGGCCAGGGTTCCAGTGCAAGCCCAATGCGTTGGACTGGGCGTTGTGAAGGGCGATAGATACCATTCTGATCATGTGGAAAACGCATACTGCCAAGATAGGTATCAAGGTAGGTTGCAATGTTGTCAAGGGTAGGGGCGTCACCTTGCGTGCGCCCGTGGGCCAGCGACGATGCTGCCTGGGAAGCGGGCGCACGC
>JACDAE010000076.1 GCA_013695595.1 Ktedonobacteraceae bacterium
CCCGTACCCTTACCGTATCCTAGGTATTATAACCCTAGAGTACCTGTTTGACCAGACCTGGAATATCGAAGATCGTGTCGGCCACAGGTACTTTTGCGGCCTGCAATGCGGCAACTTTGCCCTGCGCGGTGCCGGTATTGCCAGAGATGATCGCGCCCGCATGTCCCATACGTTTGCCAGCGGGAGCGGTCCGTCCGGAGACAAAGGCAACCACGGGTTTGCTCATGGTTTTGATGTACTCTGCGGCATCCTCTTCGTCGCTCCCACCGATCTCGCCACACATGACGACGGCCTTTGTATCGGGATCGTTCTCGAAGAGCTTCAGATAGTCGGTGAAGGTCGAGCCGATGATGGGGTCGCCACCAATACCGATGCAGGTCGATTGACCAAGGCCCGCCTCGGTGAGCAGTGCGACAACTTCATAGGTGAGCGTGCCGGAGCGTGAGATGAAGCCAACGGGACCGGGTGTGAAGATCTGGTAAGGGATGATCCCGATCTTGCCTTGGCCAGGGGTGCACATGCCGGGACAGTTGGGGCCGATGAGCGTTGCATTGTGCTCATGGACAACCAGCATGGCCCGCGTCATGTCGATCACTGGAATGCCTTCGGTGATGCAGACGATGAGCTTGATGCCCACGGTTGCCGCTTCGATGATGGCATCAGCAGCTCCACCGGGTGGCACAAAGATGCAGCTTGCGTTGGCATTTGTTGCCTCGACGGCCTGTGCGAGGGTGTCGAAAACGGGGACGCCTTCGACGGTCTGGCCGCGCTTGCCGGGAGTAACGCCGCCAACCACGTTGGTTCCTGCAGCCTTCATGTTGCGGGTATGAAATTGTCCTTCGCGTCCAGTGATGCCCTGAACGAGGACGCGTGTGTTCTTATCAAGGAGGATGCTCATAACTTCTGGCCTCGTTCCAATACATTAATGGCGGTGACGATCTTTTCAGCGCCTTCGCGCATGTCTTTACCCCAGTCGAGTCCGGCATCTTTAAGGATTGCGCGTCCCTCTTCAGCGCCTGTGCCGGAGAGGCGTACCACGATGGGCATGCCGGCGGGCAACTCGGCCTGTGCCATAATGACGCCACGTGCAACCTCTTCACCACGCGTGATGCCGCCGAAGATGTTGACTAGGATACCTTTCACCTGTGGATCGCGTGCCACAAAGGTCAGCGCTTTGTACATCACCTCAGCTTTGGCACCACCGCCGATGTCCAGGAAGTTCGCGGGCTTGCCGCCAGCGCGTGCAACCATGTCCAGGGTGGTCATGACCAGGCCAGCCCCATTTCCAATAATGCCAACATCGCCGTCCAGCTTGACATATGTCAGACCGGCCTGACGGGCGTCGTATTCGAGTGGATTGGACTCTTCTGACTCGGCCCAGGTCGCGTATTCTTTCTGGCGGAAGAGGCCGTTGTCGTCGATAATAATTTTGGCGTCCGCTGCCTGTACCTGCCCATCAGCGGTCAAGACGAGTGGATTGATCTCGGCCAGATTGGCGTCGCTCTCTATAAATGCTTTCGAGAGTGCGCTGAGGATGGCACCAGCCCTGCTCACAATGGCGCTTGGAAGGCCAGCGTTAGCCACGATCTCGCGCGCCTCGAATGGGCGCAGCCCCCAGTGCATATCGATAGGAAATTTGATGATCTTCTCCGGTGCGGTTTCTGCGACCTCTTCGATATCGATGCCACCCTCTTTGGAGATCATCACGACGGGAGCCTGGCTTTTGCGATCAAGGATGATGCCGAGGTAGTACTCTTCTTTAATATCTATCTTGGAGACCACCAGGACTTTCTCAACGGTCAGCCCTTTGATATCCATCCCCAGGACGCGTGCGGCTGCCTCGCGTGCCTGTGCGGGTGTATCGCCGAACTGGATACCACCAGCTTTGCCACGCCCTCCGACGTAGACCTGGGCTTTAATGACGACGGGTCCGCCCAGTTCGCGAGCAATTGTTTCGGCCTCTTCTGGCGTGTGAGCTACGCGTCCCGGTTGGATCGGGATACCGTAGCGTGCCAGAATATCTTTGGCCTGATATTCATGTATCTTCACTAAAATATGCTCCTTATGTCGCGTTCGCAACAATTCTCAGCCCTCCGTTGGGCCAGATGTGAGATTATGTGCCTGAAAAGATGCTAGCACTGATGGGGATGAGTGTCAAGGTTGTTACGGGACTTTTGAAAGTTGAGGATGACTCCTGCTTATTCTTGCGGTTTAACTGGTTGGCGAGGTGACAATTTTGCGACAGATAGACAATATGCTTGCGACATATCCCAGCTATAATTTGTTTTAGGTTGGATAGTAGGGTTCCTGGTTCACCGCGTCCGCCATTTATGGATGGTGGTCAAGGGTTGATAAATCACGGACGCGGTGAACCTGGTACCCTACTTTATTTGTTGGAATCTGTGAGGAGTAGGTATCTGAGGTTTAGCTCAATGATAAATATCCATGATCTTTTGACACGTTCTACGCTTGTCCTGGTTCTCTCGGTCATAGATTTTTTCTGCCTGCTTGGGAGTTATGGTCTACTACGCCTGTTACACATTTCAGTGAATTGGATCACCTGGATTATTGGGACGGGCCTGATCGTCGTGAGCACCTTTTATTGCCTGTCGCTGCTGACACCGATTGGTGTGCCGCCCGATGTCGGGACGAGCAACTTGTTGGGCTTTGTCGCGTTCCTGATTGCCATTGATTCATGGAGCCAGTGGGTGACGCGCCGTGGCTACCTGTTGCTCAAAAAACTGCCGTTCTCCTGGGTGACGATGGGGGTACGCGCGGCATTTCTCTTCTTGCGCAAACACCATCAATTCCTGGGCTGGCTGGTCGTGATCACAGCGGTCGCGCATGTGGCGTATTTCCTGCCCATCCTCTTCGACGTTTCGCGCTATGAGGTTGTTACAGGGTTTATCGCATTGGCATTGCTGGCGCTGGGAACGGGGCTAGGCTGGTGGATCGAGTTGGTGGTGAGGAGGAAGCAAGCCTCTCAGAGACTGCGCCTCCTCCATTTTCTAGCGGCGATCGCCTTTGTGCTGGCGTTTATCGTACACGTTTAGGATTAGTACGCCAGGGTAAAGCGGCGGCGACTGAAATTTGGATTTTCCAGTTCGTCGATAAGCGCAACGGCATAATCCTCGGCGGTAATATAACTTTTGCCGTCGGCGTCGGTTACCAGTTGATCTGTCCCAATGCGATAGGTGCCCCGGCGCTCACCTGGCTCAATGAATGCGGCGGGGCTGAGATATGTCCAGTTGAGATGCGTTGTTTTGTAGATGTCAAGCGCGTTAGCATGGGCTATAGCGCCATCATACCATGCCGCAGGAAAGTTGGGCGTGTCAACCAGGCGTAGTCCCGGAGCTACTTCCAGGCTGCCAGCTCCACCAACGATGAGCAGGCGCTGAACATCGGCACGGCTGAGGCCTTCGATGAGCGAGTGAGCAGCTTTTACGGGAAAATCTGCCTGTGAGCTTCCATCATGTGCTGGCCCGACCGCACTGATGACGGCGTCATGTCCGGCGACTGTCTGTGTGACGCTGATGGGATCGAGGACATCTCCAGCAACGATGGTCAGGCCGGGATTGCTTATCTGTAGTTTGGAGGGGGTGCGTACAATGGCGGTAACGGTGTGTCCACGTGAGAGGGCTTCCTGTAAGATACGTTGACCGATGGTGCCATTGGCTCCGAATAATGCGATATTCATAAAACACTCCTTAGATCGATAATTGTAACTGATATAGTTACGATTTGGTGTAAAAAAAGGGAGATTATGAAGCTTGTATTTGAGGCTTGTGCTGGACCGTTTGTAGCACCTGGGCAATCGTCTGTTGTGCCAGGGACTGTTCAAATGCCTGTTCAGCCTCATGGAAATAGAAGGTTAGCGCCTTTTGAATATTTCTGCCGACGACACAGTCTGGATTGGGCTGGCGAGTGTGCATGGTGAGGAGATCTCCTTCATGCACGGCCTTGTAGACAGTGAGCAGGGTAATCATCTCTGGATCACGGCACAATTGCCATCCACCACCGACCCCAGGCTGTGAGACGACCAGGCCCGCACGATGAAGAAAGCCCAGGATTCTGCGCACGAATACCGGGTTGGTATTAACGCTACCGGCCATGAACTCCGATGTAATTGGTTCACCATCGGACTGTGCCAGTAGTGTCAGGACATGGATCGCAATGGCAAATTGACTGTTCGCAGGAATAGTGATCTCCCCCCTTCCTTCTATCTGTAATCAGTATAGTTACAAATAGAGGCGTTGTCAAGTGTTGTGTTGTCGGAGCAGGGCTATTT
>JACDAE010000086.1 GCA_013695595.1 Ktedonobacteraceae bacterium
AAGCTGGTCCCTACCTTTGCATATTTGTATGTTTGTATGTTTATTTCAAGGCAGGAATGGCTACTTGATCCGCTTGATCTGTATGTTTGCGTGCCAGCGAGCCAGTCCAGGGTGTACCCAACAATGGGAGCAGGTAGCGGTCGATGCCGTAGTAGCCGGCGACGCGCCAGGCCAGTACTAGCAAGAGAGCCAGCATCCCGATGATTGGATTGATACTTACCGTACCAGCCAGCAGGAAATTGAGGTTCATGAATACACCGAAGAAGGCTGCGATGCCAGTCAGTGCGCCAAAGATCAGGCCAAGACCGATGAGGACCTCTCCGAATGTGACCATATAGGCGAACAATCCTGCGTTAGGAACCACCACGTTGTGCAAGAAGTCAGCGTACCAGCCCTGTACTGATGGATGGCCACCTGTTGCCTTGGCGATTGCTCCCATGGCGAAGCCTTTCATCGCGACGCCCTGTTGAGCGTTGAAGACCCAGGCTGCACCAACAGGCTTGCCGAATGATTCAATATTGATGGAATAGCCAGTAAGTTTTTCAAACCCAGCCGTAATCCACTGATATCCGACATACACACGAATGATGAACCAGAGCCAGGCTATACGCGTATCCGCAAAAAGGAAGCGTGCGATAGGAGGTTCTGCAATCTGCGTTGCACTTTTAGGATGAATAGATTTGACAAATGTTGTGTCCATGATACGTTCTCCTTATGCTATAAAAATTACTTCCTGAGAGGGGAAGCCTATCTTTTTGTTGCATGTTGTTTTCTTTCGTTGTGTATATATTACCTTTGCACTATCACGGCGAGATCATAGGATGGTATGAAAAGATCACGAAAAGATCACAGGAAGGATGAGAGGGAATGTCAGCCCTGTATGGCGGCTCGTTTGCTGGATGAATACGCATTTCCATTGAATGTATGTTTCATTTCATTGAAATGAAACTATAGTAAGGTTGTTATATCTGTCAATGTGAAGCAGGTATAGTGAAATCTCTCTGGTAAATGAGTCGACAAAGATCAATAAAAAGGGTAGTGGGAGGTAGGGATAGCGAGGTGGAGCCATAGAATGGAGCATTCAATGATCATGTTCGCATGAAAAAATGGAGATTTATCATTTTAACGAAATAACGATTGACAAATCGATGAAAATATGCTATTTTTCATTGAAATGAAATGTTATTGAAGCGTGAGCATTTATAAGAATGTCTCTATAAAGGAGAAGCTATTGTGGCTGGCTCAATCACTGTAAAAGACGTGGCCCGGGTGGCAGATGTATCAGTTGGAACTGTTTCGCGCGTCTTTAACAATCATCAGAATGTTACCACGGAGATTCGCCAGCGTGTTCTCAAAGCGGCGACAGAACTGGGGTATGCAGGGCCTGGCAGGGGTGCGCTTGAACGTTCACGTTGGTCGCCAGATGTGCGTTTGCGTGAAAATAGCCGTGTGCTCAAAGAGGTCGGGTTTATTTATTATTCCAGTGTGCATGAGCATATCGTAACGAGCAATCCATTCTGGTCGCATATTCTTTATGGAGTTGAGGCCGAGACGCGCAAATCGAATATCAAAGTAACCTACCGTGCGATTGGTGAAATCGTGCATGCGCCAGATCTGTTGCTCACGACGCTTTCCGAGATGAAGCTGGGTGGTATTTTGTTGGTTGGACCCGCTGAGCCACGCACGATCAGCCTGATCAAAAGTTTGAAGCTTCCAGTCGTATTGGTCGACAACTATGTGCCGGGACTGGCCGTAGATGCAGTGCTCGGCGACAATTTCGAAGGTGCGCGCAGTGCAGTCGACTATTTAATCAGTGAAGGTCATACAAAAATCGCCTTTATTGGAGGCGTTATCAGCCCTGGTCCACGTCCGATCAACACTATTTATACTATCGAACGTAGGGCAGCCGGATATCGCACCGCCTTGCTTGATGCAGGATTGTCGGTCAATTACGATCTGTATGAGGCTGGTGATTTGACGCTTGAAGGCGGGTATATCGCCTGTAAACGTCTCCTGAGCCGCTATGAGCAGGTACCCTTTAGCGCCCTTTTCTGTGCCAATGATGCCACTGCGATTGGAGCGATGAAGGCGTTGCGCGAGGCTGGATTACGTATTCCCGAAGATGTTTCCCTCATTGGTTTTGACGATATCGAGATGGTTGAGCATCTGTCGCCCCCATTGACCACCGTACGCGTGAATAAGGAGGCGCTTGGGTATATCGCTGTGAAAAGCTTACTTACCCGTGCTCTTGATATGGATGCGGTAAGCGTTACCAGTATGCTTGATGTCGAACTGGTTAAGCGTGAATCAGTCATCCCTTATGTATCTTGAAAGGAGGCACGCGCTCCATTCTTCCCTTTGCACTAATGGAGATCTTTTGTCCGGTAATCGTGATGGTAGGATCTACATTCATCCGATCTAATTCTGTATCGACAATGATGGAATTTGTAAGGTCAGATTGATCGCGCCTGCATAAATTGCAACTCGCTTCTTGAGGAAAGAGGGCACTTATCACGCTTTGATGGATCATACCTATGAAGATGTACTCATTGTCTGGTGGTTTTTCAGTAAGGGTGCTTTTCGCATGTGCCCTTAAACACGAAGGAGTGGAACCATGGATATTTCAATGACACGGCGGCGTTTTCTCGCACAAACAGGCAAAGCAGCTCTGGCAACAGGTATTGGTGGAGCGTTGTTAGAAGCCTGTGGCACTACCTCCAGCTCATCCTCTGGTCCGGTAACACTGACATACGGTTGGTGGAGCAACGGTCCAACGAAAGACAATGCAATGCTGGCATGGGTCAAGGAATTTGAAAAGACACAGCCCAATATCAAGATTAAAGCGGAGATCCTGAGCTGGCCAAGCTACTGGACGAAACTTCAAACAACCACTGCCGGCGGCAACGCGTATGACATCATCGGTATGGCAAGCAGCCAGGCGGGCACGTACATGGATGAAGGGGCGATGTATGACCTCAGCACATTTTCAGGGTATCAGGATGCCATTAAAAACTTGCGACAAACGGACCTGACCTTATGTAGCTGGAAAGGGAAACAGTACTCATTGCCGGTTGGCATCTACGTTCCGCTTGTAGGGTACAATAAAGATATGCTCAAGCAGGCTGGCATTCCTTTCCCCGATCCGGTCACTCCCATGGAGTTTAGTGCCTTCAAAACGATGGCGCAGAAACTTGTCAAGAAGGTGAACGGGAAGTACACCCAATATGCCATCAATGTCAACGATCTTGGCCCTCTCTATGCCTCGTTTACTGCCATGCGCGGTGGGCAGTTCTACGACAATCCCGTCAATCCTACCAAAGTGCTGGCCACCACACCTGAGGCTATTCAAGGCCTGGCCGATTATCAAAGCCTCTTCACCGAAAATCTCAATCCTCCCTATGCTGAAATGGCGACTGGCGCATGGGGTACGGGCGACACCGATAGTCTCATAACTGGCAAAATTGCCTTCGCGCGCATGGGTGCATTTGATTTTGCCGATATTATCAGCAAGAATCAGCAGGATAAGATCGGCGCGATGCCGCTGTTTAGTATCAATGGGAAGCAGGTAACCATCGGTAACGCCAATAGCTTTGGCATTTTCAAAGGCAGCAAAAACCCACAACAGGCCTGGGAGTTCCTCAAGTGGGCGGTGCAGACAGGGCCAGATACCACCTATGCCAAGCTGAGCGATGTTCCATCTGATATCACAGCCTTCAGTCAGATGAGTACCTATCTTACTCCCCAGGTGTATGTTCCAACGTTAACATCTGCTACCAAGGGCTTCCAGACTGATGTAATAACTCCGCATCTGCAGTATGGAACGGACCTTTTAACGGTCATAACAGACCTCACCAATGGCAAGCTGACTCCTGAGAAAGCCGGACAACAATTAGTACAGAAGGGGAATGTGGATTTAGCCTGATACGTCAGGCTTTTCGCCATGTAGTAGAACGGGCGCAGGGCGTCATCTAATGGACGCTCGCAAGATGACGCCCTGCGCCCGTTCTCAAGAAGGAGTCACATCATGCTTACAGTCTCGTCCCTCGATGCAAAAGCTGGCCGGAAACAGTATAAACCCGAAAATCCGCTCAGGCGTTTTTTGCGTAAAGAGGCAGTTGCGGGATATCTCTTCATTTCACCCTGGATTATTGGATTTGCGTTGTTCTATGCCTATCCACTGACGAACACGGTGTACGATAGTTTCACCGACTACCACCTCTTTGGGGATGCGCAATGGGTTGGTTTGCAGAACTATACGCATCTGCTTTTCAACGACCCGGTATTTGTGCAGACCTGCCAACATATGCTCCTCTATGTGACGCTCGCCACTGCCATCGCTATTATTGGAGGATTGTGTCTGGCGCTTCTGCTCAACCGTTCGTTTCCCGGCAACCATTTCTTCCGTACAGCATTCTATCTTCCAAGCCTGATGGTTGGTGTGGCGATTGGTTCCATGTTTGTACAGGTATTTCAACAGCAAGATTATGGTCTCATGAACACCATGCTTGGCTTCTTCCATATTCCTCCTGTTACCTGGCTTGCCAATTACAATAATCCTATTGTGGGGCTATACGCGCTCATCATCGTCAATTTCTGGTTTATGGGTGGGACTATGCTCATCTTTCTGGCCGGCTTGAAAGGTATCTCCTCAACGTACTATGAAGCGGCACGTATTGATGGCGCTGGCCCCTGGCAACGCTTTCGCCTTGTCACATTACCACTGCTGACGCCTGTCATTCTTTTTAATACGATTTTGACGCTGATAGGACATATCCAGGCATTCGATACGCCGCTGATATTCGCGACGGGTGGTTCTGGCTCTGTTGGGTCCAGTGGCTTTCAAAGCGTCCTGGGATACCACGATAGTATCTCGACGTTCCTGACCTATCTCTATCAGGAAGCCTTTATCTATCACGATTATGGCTATGGCTCGGCGCTGGCCGTCGTCATCTTCCTCATCACCCTGATCTTTACAGCTATAATCCTCCTGGTATTCCAGCGTTTCACCTACTATGATCGCTAGCATAGTTAAGTACGAAGAAAGAAGGAACAGATAAGGCTATGTTCTTTAATAAACGCCACAGGTCATTGCAGACCTCGCTTGTGGAGTCACATCAGGCATTTAGTAGCCACTCCGCAACTGTCAGGCGAGATACGCACTTATCGCAGCGCGGTCGCACATACCAGAAACTGAGTCTGATACTCACTTATGCCATCTTGATTGTGATTGCGATTATCATCCTGTTACCATTTGCCTGGTTGCTATCTGCTTCATTGAAGACTACCGGGCAATACTTTGCTGACCCTATTCAATGGATACCGCATCCAATTGTGTGGTCAAACTATGTTGAGGCTTTTAGCGTATACGGGTTTGCCCGGTATGCTGTGAATAGCATCTTTTTGGCCCTTTACGCGATGTTTGTGAACACGCTGGTCTCTGCATTGGTGGGGTTTGGCTTCGCTCGCTTCCGCTTTCCTGGTCGTACGGTGTGGTTCATCTTGATGCTATCTACACTCATGTTGCCAGCTCAAGCATTGACGATTCCGCTCTACATTACCTTTAAGAACTTTGGCTGGATTGATACCTTTTTGCCAATTCTGGTGCCACAACTTTTTGGATCGGCATTCAGTGTCTTCCTGTATCGCCAGTTTTTTATAGGATTACCACGTGAATTGGATGAAGCAGCCCGTATTGATGGGTGTAGCAATCTGCGTATCTGGTGGAATATTATTCTGCCGCAGTCCAGGCCCGTCATCGTTGTGGTTGCCATCTTTACCTTTCTTGCCAGTTGGCGTGACGCGTGGGGACCACTGATCTACTTAAGTAGTCAAACGAATCGTACTATCCCGCTGGGATTGCTCTATTTTAGCAATGGCTATACAGCCGTTTATCCACAGATGATGGCGGCGACCGTTGTTGCGTTGATTGTCCCTGTCATTCTCTATGCACTTGGGCAACGCTACATCGATAGTGGTGTGGCAATTGCCGAGGTAAAGTAGGGGCTAGATTGATCACGGCTGGTATGGGCCACGTTGTACACTGGTTTATAGGTATACAACGCAACACCCTTAATA
>JACDAE010000092.1 GCA_013695595.1 Ktedonobacteraceae bacterium
TAGGGGCGTCACCTTGCGTGCGCCCTCGTAACCCGACTAAATCGGCACAAGGGCGCACGCAAGGTGACGCCCCTACCCGATAGTGGTTTATAAGAAAAAAGGTGTTTTAGCGAGCTGCCTTTTCCTCTTTAATCGCATTTTTCTTGCCGTCGAGGCCTGCAAACAATTGATGGAACGAATCCGCGAATTTCTTTACGCCCTCATCCAACAGTTGTTGTGTCACCTGATCGTAATGAATGCCGACCTTTTCCAGGTCCGCAAAAAGTGCCTGTGCAGCAGGAATATTGTCTTCAATGCTATTACGTACACGCCCATGGTCGCGGAAATTTTCGATCGTCTCCAATGGCATGGTGTCTACAGTGTCAGGGCCAACTAGTTCCTCTGCATAGAGCACATCGCGGTAGGCAGGATTTTTGGTGCTGGTACTGGCCCATAATGGTCGCTGTACATGAGCGCCTGCATGTTTGAGGGTTTCGAAGCGAGGAGTACCGAAGGTGCGTTTGAATTCCTGATAGACGAGACGTGCATTGTCGATTGCCGCTTTGCCTTCTAATGCTTTGAGCTGCTCAGCGTTGCCGCCCGCCTTGATCTGATCTTCGAGCAATTTGTCAACCAGGGTATCGACGCGGCTGACGAAGAAACTGGCAACTGAGGCCATGCGATTGATGTCATGTCCCTCACCATTGCGATCTTCCAATGCTCGCAGATAGGCATCGGTGACGGCGCGGTAGCTATCGAGCGAGAAGATAAGCGTTACGTTGACGTTTATACCGTTGCGCAACGTTTCATAGATAGCTGGAATGCCTGCTGGTGTCGCAGGTATCTTGATCATCAGATTGGGGCGGTCAACCATTTTCCAGAAACGTGCTGCTTCTGCCGTTGTGCCTTCTGTATCATTGGCCAGTTCGGGCGAGACTTCAAGGCTGACATAGCCATCCTTGCCGTCTGAGCGCTCGTAGATGGGGCGCAAAAGGTCGGCTACGGTGCGAATATCGTGAATGATGACGGCTTCGTAGATCTCATTGGTGCTCTTGCCTTCGCTAATGAGCTGTGATATCTGTTCGTCATACGCATGCCCCTGACTAATTGATTTCTCAAAAATGGTCGGGTTTGCAGTGACGCCGAGAACGCCGTCTTCGTCGAGCATACGTTTAAATTGGCCGGAGACGATCTGCGAACGATCAATGTTGTCGTACCAGACGCTCTGTCCCTCTTGTTGCAATTGAACTAATGGATTGGTCATAGTATGTTATCTCCTTTAGATAGTGGTGCAATGCCCTGGTTCCATAAATTTGTGTTGTATCGATGCCAGGCCCTCTTTATTGTACCTTTTTCTTCTCATTTTGACTGCATTTATTTCACTATACTTAGTACACGAACGGATGTATATTTTTGACACACTGCGTTTGCCATTTTTATGCTTCAAACGTCCATCTCGACCCGCTCGGTCAGGGAAATAAAGTTCCTTTGTTGTATTTTGTGCACTAACAATCTGTACACTGATTATAACATGAAAGCGCAGTATTTTATTGCCTCTGTGACAGCAAAGATGCTCATCCAGGCCAGATTTGCCGCGCTCCCACATTATTCGTGGCGTGCTTTTTGCTGTAATTCATACAGTTTGCTGATGGCTTCGATCGGTGTCAGCTCGTCAATGGCGAGATTTTTAATCTCCTCCAGTAATGGATGTGGTTCAGAAGCCAGCAAGGTCATTTGCCAGGCCGCAGGCATCGCCATGTCGCGCATCGCCTTGCGGCGCGTTTTGGCATCGCCTTTCCGCTCTAACTCCTCCAGTATCTCTTCCGCACGATGAATAACCGGGCGCGGAATACCGGCCAGTTGTGCGACGTGTACGCCGTAGCTACGATCGGCACCACCGGGTACGATCTTGCGCAAGAAGACGACTTTGCCACCTTCTTCAGTTACTGCAACGTTCATGCAGCGAATGCGCGGTAGCAGTTGCGCCACCTCGACCAGCTCATGGTAATGGGTAGCGAAGAGCGTTCTTGCACCACAGCGTTTGTTATTATGGAGATATTCAACCACCGCACGCGCAATCGCCAGGCCATCATAGGTGCTGGTGCCACGCCCGATCTCGTCGAGAATGATCAGGCTGCGTGGGGTGGCGTGATGCAGGATGTTGGCCGTTTCGACCATCTCGACCATAAACGTACTCTGTCCGGTTGCCAGATCGTCTTGTGCGCCGATACGGGTAAAGATGCGGTCGACGATGCCGATGGTAGCCGCTTCAGCAGGCACGTAGCTGCCGATCTGGGCCAGTAGCGTGATTAGTGCTACCTGGCGCAGGTACGTTGATTTACCGGCCATGTTGGGGCCTGTAATGATAATAATCTGCGCTTCCGAGTTGGAGATGTTGCTATCATTGGCAATAAACGGTATATCGGTCTGTGCCTGTTCAACGACGGGGTGGCGTCCGGCAACGATATGAATGGTGTCGCCGTCACTGAGCTGTGGTCGACAATAATTATACTTTGCGGCAACCTCTGTCAGGCTCAGATAGACATCGATCTCGGCCAGGGCGTGGGCGGTGTTGACGATACGCTCGGACGCATGGATAGCGATATCAGCACGCAGTTGCACAAAGAATTCGTTCTCCATCTTATTGATGCGTTCCTGGGCATTGAGGATGGTTGTTTCATACTCTTTCAGGTCCGAGGTAATATAGCGTTCACAGTTCGCTAAGGTCTGACGGCGAATATACTCTTCAGGCACGCGGTTCAGTTGCCCATTAGAGACTTCTATATAGTAGCCTGTGGCCCGATTATAGCCGACTTTCAAGGTGGTGATGCCGGTGCGCTTGCGTTCGCGCTGTTCCATATCGGCCAGCCATTTGCGCCCGTTTTGCGAGATATCTTTGACCTGATCCAGTTCACTGCTGAAGCCGGGGCGCATGATGCCACCCTCTGTGATACTGACGGGCGGTTCCTCGACGATGGCCCGCTCGATGAGGGTGATGATGTCTTCGTTGTCGGAGAGCCTTTGCATAATACGAGTGAGCATAGGTAATGCTGTTGCCGTGTTGTCGCTCAGGCAGGAGCGAATTTCAGCGGCTGCGCGTAGTCCGTGCGTGAGTCCTATCAGATCGCGTGGTGAGGCGATGCGTTGGCGAACCCGGTTAATCAAACGCTCGACATCGCCAGCTTTTTTCAGGCCTTCTGCCAACCGTGCCTGTAACAATGAATTATTCAATAGTTCGCTGATTGTTTGCTGACGCTGTTGCAGGATTGCTATATCAAGGAGCGGCTGGCTCAGCCAGCGGCGTAGCAAGCGGCCTCCCATCGGGCTGCGCGTTTTGTCGAGTACCCACAGCAGAGAACCTTTGCTGGTGCCACCGCGCCCGGTCTCGAAGAGTTCAAGGTTGCGTCGTGTATAGGGATCAAGCGTCATAAAGCCATCGGTGTAGTAGGTTTCCAGGGCCGTAAGCTGTTGTAAGAGACCTTTCTGCGTTTCCTGCACATAGGCGAGAACAGCACCGGCGGCGCGAATCGCCAGCGGCAATTGTGCACAGCCAAAGCCTTCCAGGGAGGCGACGTTGAATTGTGTGAGCAGGCGGTGGCGTGCATCATCTTCCGCGAAATAGCGTGTATCGTAGGGCGTGATGTGTCCGGCGAGTCCATCCAGCAGTTTTGCCAGGGGCGCGAAATCATCGCCGTCGTCGTCTTCATCGATCTCAGGAATTTCGGCATTGGCGTTGCCATTGCTGCCAATTTTCGTGACCTGTTTCTCGCTCATCACCGTTGCCAGCCAGCGTTTCTTGCGGCTCTCCATACGATTGTAATGGGCCTCGACGAGTACTTCGGCGGGACCGACGCGAGCAACTTCCTGTTGGAGTGCCAGTTCCGGTTCGGGGGTCGTAATCTGTGTGACGGCAAATTCGCCGGTGGTGATGTCAATATAGGCGATGCCCAATGCGTTGCGTCCCACAATCACTGCCGCCAGAAAATTGTTGCGTTTGGCGGCTAGCATGGTTGGATCGATGACGGTACCTGGTGTGACGACGCGAATGACGCCACGTTCAACCAGTCCTTTAGATAGCGCTGGATCGCTCATTTGTTCGCAGATGGCGACTCGGTAACCTTTGCTGACCAGCCGTGCGATGTAGCCATCGGCTGCATGATGGGGGATACCCGCCATTGGAGATTTCTGGCCGCGTCCAAAATCGCGCCGTGTCAGAGCAATCTCCAACTCGCGTGCCACGATCTCGGCGTCGTCATCAAACATCTCGTAGAAATCGCCCATGCGAAAGAAAAGGATGGCGTCAGGGTTCTGCTGCTTGATGTGCAGATACTGTGCCCGCACGGGACTATGAACGGGATTCTCTTTTGTATACTCTTCGAATAGCACTTCTTTACCTCCTCAAGCTCCACACCAGTATATGCCTGATTCAGAGCCTCGTCAATAAACGATCAGTGGTTGCTCATATTCCTGGCTAAGGTTTCCCCTGAAAAAAGAAGAGCAAATATTTTCATCCTCTTTGCAATTTGCCCTGGAACTGTTTATACTGTGATGGGCATCTTTCCTATATTTGAAATAAACAGGCGGTTTGCTCGTTCATACAGAGAGAGGCTAGTGCGACTATTGCCCTCTGGCTCTGTATTCTTTTTGAGGAGGCATTTGATGCTTTTTTTGATACTGATATTATTTATGCTGGCAGGGGTTGTATTGGCGGTGATCACCGTTGAAAATCTCATGCCATCGGTTCACCTTGTCCTCTTTGGCTGGCAAACTCCAGAATTGCCTGTGGGACTTGTGGTCCTCTCAGCGTTCCTGCTTGGCGCTTTGTTACTCTATGTTGTGTCGTTTCTCTCAGCCTGGAGAGATAAAAGTGAATTGAAGAAGCTGCACAAGCGAATAAGCGAATTGGAACAGCAACAGGCAATGCAGCAAAGGGTACCTGCTGCGCAGCCGCCCATGGCTCCTCCCATGCATACAAATACATCAACGCTGCAAATGCCGGGTATGTTCACCCCTCCAAAGTTCTAAAACGCCCTTATCTGCGTAGAATGAAAGCCAGTAGCCTGTTCAATAAGCGCCAGAAACCGTTATGCCGCACTTTTTGAGGTTGTGGCTTTTTGTTTTCTTGTATGATGATCTCTTGTGATCCTTCTTCGTGGGCTTCAGTGACATGTTTCGTATCATCTATCTGTAGAGGTTGTTCTGTGTGGACTTCTTCGCTTTCCAGGCTGTTGTCCAGGCTGCTCTCTGCATCCACTTTGCTTTGTGGCTCACTGATCTGTTTTATGATAAGTGCCGGCATTGTTGCGGTCTGCTCTGTATCATCTGCACTCTCTTCCTGGGGGAGGAGTGTTTCTGGTTGTAATGGAGTTTCACTGCTCGTTGCATTGGTGGGCTCGCTCTGTTCTGCTGGGGTGGAGATAGCGGTCTCTTCTGGAAGATCTGTTTCAATAAGTGGCTCACCATGGTCGAGAGGCTGTGTCGTTTTGCGTGCAGGTGAGGGAGCCTCTTCTATCTGATCTAGCGGCTGTGTGATCTTGTGTGTTGGTGTATCAAGAATTGCTGCTTCGTTCTGATCTAACGGGCGGGTGATTTTTCTAGCCCTGGCTTCATTCAAAAGGGAATTCAGGGTAGCTATTTTCTCGGTTGCATCTTTATCGCGCATAAGTTTCTGTAGGAGTTGTTCTTCGGTAGCCGTATGCAGAGGTATCGGTTGCTCATTATTAATCGCATTATTCTCTAACTGATTAATAGCCTCTGTTGCCTCAACTGATTCGATCCAATCATATGCCCCTTCAAGTGCGTGTTCGCACCATTGCGTATAGTCACTACGAATGATATCCAGTTTCTCGCAATGTTCGAGCAATTGCATGGTATGATCAAGCCACGCTTCGCCGCGCTCTAGCATTCTATCGAGGAGGTTAAGATCGTTGACGCCACTCGCTTGTAGTTGTGCAAGGCTGGCAAGTGCTATCGCAGAGAGAGATACGTGCTGCATTAATGTCGTATTATCTATGATTGCTTGTTGGATGGCGCTGGCCTCTGTATGTAATGTTTGGATGCGTCTTTGTAACAACCAGGAGTGGTAACTTTTGTAAAATTGCTCAACATCTCGTGGTTCGAGTCGTTGAAAAATAGTATCCACATAGGTAGATACTTGTTCAGTAGAGGCATCAGGAGGAGTCGAGGTGCTATTGGCGTTTCCATTTAAATTGCTCATGTTTCTGAACCTTCTCGTGGCGTTTGTTGTTTCAGGGGGGGATCGGGCACCAGTTTGCCCCAGCGTTCCAGCCAGCGTTGAATAGAGGTGTTTGTGCGTTCGTCTGGCCCGGAGTTCGGTCGATCGGTCATCTGAGCTTTACGTAACCAGCCGGGAAGCTGGAGTTGTGGCTGTGTCTGATTTTCTGCTTCAATAAGGCTTGCCAGGTCGGGCGATGGGCGATGGATCTCGGGGTGAGGAAGAGATGTTTGTTGTGTCGCTTCTGGTTGCTGTTCGTCGGATGGTATGCCTTTGCGTGAATCGAAGTTGGGAAGGCTGCTCCAGGCAAAGAGGGCCGACGAGACGCTCATTGAAGATTGCTTTGTGCCGTTTGTCAGGGAGCGTTGCGACGTAGGACGTAGGGATGCTTCCTCAAGTAAGGTCTCGGCGCTTTGCTGCATTGCAATGGCCTGGAGGATTGAATTATCGGTAGAGGAGGCGGCATCTCCTAGTAGAGTTGCCTGCTCCTGTAGAGTGTGCAACTCTTGCTCAATGTGTTTCAGGCGTTCACGCAATTGTTGATCAATTTCGCGATGATATAACCATTGGCTGTATTTGCCCATAACCATTCCTGTATGTATATTGTTATGCCATCTCTGATCATTTCTGGTCCCCTCAGCCCTTGCAAGCGTAGGTTCCTGATCATATCGCCGTATGTGTTGAGAGTATAGCACGCACATTGTTTAAAGACAAGCTAAAAAACTATTGATGGGTCATTCTGTCCCTTCGCGTTCCACTGCGGTGTTGTATGAAATGCGTAATAGAATGCCAATGATGATATAGTTGGCAAAAATCGAACTGCCTCCATAACTCAAGAAAGGTAAGGGAATACCGGTCAAGGGCATAAATTTCATATTTCCAGCACAGATGATCAATGTCTGAATGGCAAAGACGCTGGTGAGTCCGGCGGCCAGAAGTTGATTGAAGGGATTAGTGGCCTCAATGGCGATACGGTAGCCACGATAGACGATAAGCAGGTAGATGCCGAGAATGGCGAAGAGACCGGCCAGGCCAAATTCCTCACCCAACCCGGTGAAGACCATATCGGATTCGACTACCTGGACTAATGCTGGATGTCCCAGGCCGAGTCCTGAGCCGAGGATGCCTCCGCTAGAAAGTGCGATAATGCCCTGTATTACCTGCGCCCCCTGATTTTCCGCAAAATCAGTTTGCTGTGCCGTCCAGTTTTGCCAGTTTACAGCATCAAAGCCTATGACAGCAAAACGCAAGCGTACATAGCTAAAAAGGCTATAGCCAATGAATGCCAGGACAGCGAAAAGTCCCAGGCTGATCAAAACATAGGACATCTTGCCACTCCCCAGGTACATCATGGAAAGGAAAAGTCCGTAGAGGAGCATCGCGAGGCCAAGTTCACGTACAATCAAAAAGACGACCAGCGCTATTCCTAGCATGAGCATGAGTGGTCCCAGTTGACGTAGCGGTGGCAGGCGCAATCTCCCCATACGCATATAGCCCTGTGAGAAGATATCACGGTTTTCGCTGAGGTAGCCTGCGAAGAAGATGACAATCGCAATTTTGAGGAGTTCCGATGGCTGGAGTTGGAAAGGACCAACACCCAGAATGTCACGGGTAGGGGCGTTGGTATGCAGAGTTCTTACACCCTGGATGACGCTAGGCAGTAAGGCAAGAAAGCCCACAAAGATCCAGGTGTATTTATAGCGTTCGAGCCAGTTGGTGTTTCTCAACACAAAAAGTGTGGCCAGGCACATGGTTAGTCCGACGAGGACCCATACGAGTTGTTTTGGTCCTAAGGTTGCTAATGATGGTAGACCTCGGAAGACCGCCAGATTTGGTCCGAGGCGCGTTGCCATCAATATGCCGATGCCGCTGAGCAAACCCACGAGTGGTAGTAGAAGTTGATCCGCCTTGCGAAAGAAGATGCTCATAATGACATTTGCAACCAGCAATGCGGCGATCAAGCCAAAGACGGGCACCATATCCTGAGCCGCGGGCAGGCTTTTAGGGCTAAAGGGGGCCTGCGGATTTGAGCCGGGACCTCCGACTAGCAGGAGTGTCATCGCTGTTAGCAGAACGAGAAAGGGCAGGATGAATAATGCCAGTTCTCGCCAACGGTAGCGCGTGATTGCGCGAGGAGATCTACTTTCCATCTATCAACACCTCTCCTTGAAATCGTAGTATATGAGACACCTTGCATGCTCTGAAACTAGACGATATCTATAGTATAGTGTCATTCTGTCCCTTCGCGTTCCATTGCTGTATTGTACGAGATGCGTAACAGAATGCCGATGATAATAAAGTTGGCAAACACTGAACTACCTCCATAACTGAGAAATGGTAAAGGAATACCAGTTAGAGGCAAAAATTTCATGTTGCCGCCACAGATAATCAATGTCTGAATGGCAAAGATGCTGGTGAGTCCAGCCGCCAGAAGTTGATTGAAGGGATTGGTAGCCTCAATGGCGATACGATAGCCGCGATAAACAATCAACAGGTAGATACCAAGAATGGCGAACAGGCCAGCCAGGCCAAATTCCTCCCCTAAGCCTGTAAAAATCATGTCGGATTCGATCACTGGAACCAGTACTGGATGTCCTAGACCTAGACCAGAGCCAAGAATACCTCCACTAGAGAGAGCAATAAGTCCTTGTACAACCTGAGCTCCCTGATTTATAGCAAAAAATTCCTGACCTGGTGTCCAGTTTTGCCAGTTGACGACATCAAAGCCTACGACGGCAAAGCGCGAACGTACATAAGGGAGAAGGCCATAGCCGATGAATGCCAGGATCACAAAGAGACCTAAACTGATCAACACATAAGATATTTTGCCGCTCCCCAGGTACATCATCGACAGGAAAAGTCCATAGATGAGTAAAGCCAGCCCAAGCTCGCGCACAACCAGAAAGATCATGAGAGCTAATCCTAGCATCAGCATCAAAGGTCCTAGCTGACGTAGCGGTGGTAAACGTAGCCTTCCCAGGCGCATATAGCCTTGTGAGAAGATATCGCGGTTCTCACTGAGATACGCAGCAAAGAAGATCACAATGGCGACTTTGAGGAGTTCTGATGGTTGGAGTTGAAACGGACCTACGCCAAGCGTGTCATGAGTTGGAGCGCCGCTGTGCAGTGTTCTAATACCCGCAATCACACTGGGTAGAATCGCAAGGAAACCAACAGCGATCCAGGTATATTTGTAGCGTTCAAACCAGTTCGTGTTGCGTAAGATAAACATTGTTGCCAGGCAGAGAGTCAATCCTATCAGTACCCAGATTAGTTGTTTTGGCCCATAAGTTGCCGCATAGGCTGCATTTTTACGGAAAACCGCTATATTAGGTCCCAGGCGTGTCGCCATAAGTACGCCCATTGCGCTCAATAATCCCACCAGAGGCAACAAAAGCTGATCTGCTTTACGAAAGAAAATGCTCATAATGACATTGGCTACGAGCAATGCTCCAATTAGCCCAATGACTGGTATCATATCTTGGAATATAGGAAGACTCTTTGGACTAAATGCCGCCTGTTTATTTGCACCTGGGCCACCAACGAGTAGCATTGTCATTCCTATCAACATGATGAGAAAAGGCAGGATGAATAATGCCAGTTCTCGCCAGCGATAGCGCGTGATTGCACCAGGAGATTGACTTGCCATTTATCGATACCTCTTGTTATTTTGCCTTGTTTTTTTATTGCGTCAATTTAAACTGGATATAACCAACACGTACAATGTCGCCTGGTTTTGCAGGTGTCGCTTCGCGAGCAGGCTGGTTGTTGACGAATGTGCCATTCACGCTACCAGCGTCCTGGACGTACCAGACGCCGTTACGGTACCAGAGACGTGTGTGCTCGGCGGATATAAAGCTATCGGGGATCTGAATGACGTTGGTTGGTCCACGTCCGATGTTGGTCTGCGACTCAAGATCGAAGCGGGTGCCGGGCAAGATGCTGCTTGGTCCGCTATCGACCACGATGAGGTGGCCGAGCACGCGCTGTGTTTTAACGACGCCATCTGCATTGACCGCGGCGGTCTTGCGTAGATCGCGCGTGATAACTATCACTACCTGCATCAGGAAAAGGTAGAGTAGAACGACCAGCAACAGTCTTAAAATGAATAAGAATGAATCTATTTGTAAAGGCATAGAAAATTCTCACCTCTTCTCAAAAAAGAAATCGTAGCTGCCAATGGTGAAACTATCACCATTTCGTAATACATGCTGACGCATGTGTGGCGTATTATTGATTGTTATTCCATTTGTACTACCGAGATCGAAAATGGCAAATTGCCCATCGGGCTGATATTTTATCTGAGCATGATAGCGTGAGACGCGCTTATCTTCAACAATGATATCATTGCTGAGCTGGCGGCCAATATTGATAATAGGTTTTTCTATACGATATATCTGTTGTCCAGCCTGTGGCAGGCGAATCGTAAGCCAGGCCTGCGGCATAGAAGCTGCGGCTGGCGCATAACTATTGGGCATGGGACTGCTTGCCACGCCTTGCCTTGCTGGATCAGGAGCATTCGCGACGCTGGGATAGCCTCCAGAGCGCTGAGGAGGCGAGTTATCGATACCAGGGAGTTGCTGGTCGGGCTGCAATTGTGCACGCAACTTCGCTAGTTGTTCTGCACTGAGCGCCTGGGTATGCATACCCCCATCTGAACCAGACTGTTGATCGGCCATCTCCGCTTCAATCCTGATCAATCCTGTACGCAAGGAGCTATCGGCATGCAAGCGTATGATGGGCATGGTGCGCAGCGTGAAGCGATGTTGGCGTGCATATTCTACCAGATGATTTTGCCAGTCACGCACAAACATACTCTGACCCGGGGCGAGCTGCTGATGATCTTTGATACTCAAGTAGATATCATAGACATTTGGTGCGAGCCTGCGGCCCTCTCCTTGCAACAATGTATTGTCTTCCATAGTACGCTCTAGCTTGCGTGCGATCTCGATCGGTTCAAGCTTTGAAGGGAATATGCGTGCAAATGGACCTTCAACCATACGTTGCATCAATGCTTCAAATTTTGTTAATGGATTCTGGCGAGCTTTCAATTGCTCACGCTCCTATATTTGTTGCTAGAATCTGACGTGCTTGCTGTACATCAGTTGCGATCTGTTGCTTTAAGGCATCAATACCAGGGAAGCGTTGTTCGCCTCGCAGGTGTGCAATAAAATCTACGCTTAACTCTTTGCCGTAAAGATCAAGATCAACATCAAACAAATGCACTTCCACCAGCCGTTCTGTTTCATTAAACGTAGGACGGACCCCGATATTCGTAACACCTGTATAGACGTAGGACTCTTCGTGCGCGTCACTATCTACGGCTTCTCTACTCTTTTGTATACGTACACGTACGGCATAGACGCCATCGGCTGGCAATAGCTTGTGTGTCTCAGGCTTGATATTGGCGGTCGGAAATCCCAATTGCCGTCCACGTTTATCTCCCTGAATCACGACGCCTGTCAGCAACATTGGATGCCCCAACAGTTCATTTGCTTCCGCAACAGAGCCTTCATTGACCAGCGTGCGTATACGTGTGCTGCTGATCCGCGTCTGCTCGGCTTCTTCCAGCGGTATCGCGCGTACAACGATCTGATGTTCCTTGCCGTATTGTTCCAGAAAGACGATATCGCCTTTCCGATTATGACCCAGGCTAAAGTTTTCTCCGACGACGAGTGCCTTGAGATTAAAGTGTGTACGCAAGATATCCATGAATTCAGTGGCGCTCATAGCGGCGACAGCAGGTGTGAAATAAATAACGATAGAGCCTTCCATCGCACCATAATGTTGTGCCAGAGTGAGCTTTTCTTCCAGCGTTGTAAGATAACGGACATAGATATCTGGCCGCACTACCATCAATGTATGCGGTGAAAACGTAACCAGTACCGGCTTGCTCTGCAACGATCTCGCGGTCTGGACGAGTTCGTGCATGAGCCCCTGGTGTCCTTTGTGAATACCATCAAAGTTGCCAATGGTGATAGCGATGGGTTCACGCGCATCTAGTGTTGTTGTATATTCCATAATCTATTATTGTATGCTTCCGGGTTCTGACCTGGAGTCCTTATCCTTAGTATCTCTCGCCTATAGTACCACAGGTTAATTCGTGCTAGCAATAATCGTAGCCATAGTGCTACTGTGATCTATTACCTGTACAATTGAATAGTTATGTGTTGTCAGGCCCAAACACCTTTTTGGGTTGCCACACCTGCTCTGCTGCATCCCAATGGGCGATGGCGAGAAAAGAACCCTTGTCATTATAAATACGAGCCAGGTTGCTTTCTGGTTGGAGTACTGGTAACTCCACGCGAAAAGCATTTCCATGCAATACGCGTATGGAGGTTACTTCATCGAGGTGAAGAGCTGGATACTGTTGTATTGCATAATCAGCGGGAAAGATGTGTTCAGGGAGTGTCCCCTGTTCAATGATATCTGCCAGTTGTTCTAAAGTACTGCTTTTTTCCAGGGTAAAAGGTCCGCTGCGTGTGCGTATCAGTCCTGCGAGATGTGCTCCACAACCGAGTTGTTCACCCAGATCATAGGCCAATGAGCGAATATAGGTGCCTTTGCTGCATTCGATGTCGAGTGTGAGCACTGGTGCCTGCCAGGCAACGATGCGCAATGCGTAGATTTCAATTGGGCGAGCCTCTAACGTGATCTCTTCGCCTGCACGCATGCGTTTATAGGCTGGCTGTCCCTGTAGCTTGATGGCAGAGTAGAGCGGCGGCATTTGCATCTGTGCGCCCATGAAGTGAGGGAGCTGCTCTTCGATCAGGGGTAGGCTCAATGCACTTGTATCGCTGGTGCGCAGAATACTGCCTTCTCTATCGTAGGTATCGGTGACGATCCCGAAAAGGATCTCTGCCCGGTAGGCCTTGCCGCTCTCGCTGAGATATTCCGCAACGCGCGTGCCATGTCCGACGCAGATGGGCAATACACCACTTGCGGCAGGATCAAGGGTTCCTGCGTGTCCGACGCGCTTTTGCTTGAGAAGCTTGCGGATCTTTGCCACAACATCATGCGAAGTCATCCTTGTGGCCTTATTGATATTTAAAATCCCATCCATATTTCCCCTACCTGTCCGTTTAGCTCTCGTATTTTTTGATCTCTTGCTCCAACTCTGCTATAACTGTTGTCATTGCCTTTTTGAGAGGGAGAGAGAGGGT
>JACDAE010000118.1 GCA_013695595.1 Ktedonobacteraceae bacterium
CACGCATAGAGAGCATCCATTCATTGTGTCAACTTATTGCTCCTTCCGATACTCAACCAGATCCATTATGAAATGAACAAGCAGATAGCACTTTTTTTACCCACTTTTTTCAGACGTGATAAATGCATTTTGGGGCGAATTCCGGATGCGGTTATTGCATCCGCAAAAAGTGGTCATTTTGAGCGTAAATTGGGGTGGATTCTATCATGAATACAAGCATCTCTCTCCTGATCAGCATACCCATCCTTCTTTTGCATCGCTCACTTCAGATCGTGCAGTTGGCCTCTTCCCTTTTGTTTTTGCCTATGGTATATATTTGTGCATAGAGATAAAACAGTCGTAAGACTGGTAGGTTCGCCTCTATGCCAGCGAGTTCCTCCTGGAATCGGCGGAGTTGATCCCTCTCTGGATCAGTAGGTTCGTCCCCCTACGTCAGTGAGTTGCTCCTGAAATCGGACCATCCTAATCGTTGTTTCTGATAGATTGTCCCTGGTAATGCAGCCCTCGTATCACGTCCCTGGTAGATTGTTCCTGATAATGCAGCCCGGTAGTACATCCCTGTAGATTGTCCCTTGTATCATGTCCCTTGTTGTTTCGTCCCAATCATCGTTCAACCTATTTACTTGCAAAAGGCAAGAGAAACGGAGGTGTAAAAAGAGCCAGAAATGGGTCTCCCTTCCTTTCTTTTGCCTTTTTTGGCTTTTATGAAAGGAACCACCCATGAAATCAGCACAGGCTCTCCAAAAAGAACTCCTTACTCTTCATCGTCTTCTCCAGGCTCATTACACTCAGATTGAGTCCCACAAAAGTGGTGTCAATCTGGTGGCTGCGCTTTTTAGTTCCAATGTGCGCAGACAATCCTTACAAACCGTTGCGAACGCACGACGGGAAATAGAATATACCATCCAGCAAATACAAGATGTGCAAGAGGACCAAATCGCAGCCCTCTTTCTTGAATGCTGGGAAGAAGAGCTAGCAAATCTGCCCTCTTCCGTTTTTCTTTCAACAATCGAATAGTTTCGCTCTCTAGAGGTGATTGACCATTGGTCAGTCATCTTTTTTGCGTTGTCATCTGGGGAAAGATCGCGGTGGTCTTTCCCCTTTTTCGTGCCCAAAAGGAGGCAATCATGCGTATCCAAACCACCGAAGGCAAACAGATCGATGTTCTCATGGAGGGCGATCTCGGCAATTACACGATCTCCGGAGATCGTATCCGGGCCTATTGTCCCGTCCATGGAAGTGATAGTCAAAAGTCGCTGTCCATTACCCATTCGACCGGCTGGGGACGCTGCTTCAATGCCGCGTGTAATGCGACGGTGCTCATTCGTGAGTTCAATCCCGATCTTGCCAGGCGGTTGCTGCAACGATATACGTCGATCACTATCGTATCAGAAGAACCTCACGCTGAAGAGCCTGAAGAGTTTGAGCCAGCGCCACGCAAGCCATCAGTCGCTCGTCCTGCCGCAAGCTGGCAACAGGAGGAATGTGCCGGATTGCTTCGGCAAAACGATCTGTTGTGCCAGGCGCTCTTCGACTATCGCCTTGCCGATTGCTGGCAGGCCCAGGCGTATCTGGAAGCGCGAAGCATCCCCCTGGAAATCGCCGACCAGGAACGGATTGCATATTTCCCCCTTGAGCTTTTCTCCAACCACTTTGCCGATCAACCAGCTCTCGCAAGGTGGCAGGAACGGCTGCTCTTTCCCCTCACATCCCCTACGGGCCGGGGCTTTGCAGGGCGAGCACTGTGGCGCTGGCAATTGCATATTGATGAGGCAACCCATAAAGCGATGCTCGATCAGCCTGGTGCTCCCCCACGTTGGCTCAAGACCAATCCGGCAGGCTGGTTTTGTGCGCCACCTGTCTCGTTCGGGGATCGAGTGATTCTGGTCGAGGGGCCATTTGATCGGTTGGCATTACTGGCGGCAGGGTTCACCTCCAATGAGGTGGTGGCGCTTGTAGGTACAACGTTGCACCCTGATTGGCTGCCGGAGCATGTTCGCCATATTGTGCTGGCGCCCGATGGGGATGACGCGGGGATTGCATCCATCTTGCGGTTAGTCGAGGTGATCTCCCAGGACGACGACTCACGTGAGATCTACCTGTGCCCACCTCCTAGCGATCAGCGCGGCAAAGATTGGAGCGAGCGGTGGAACCGATATGGCGCTGATGGCTTGGCCGAACTGCTCTCTACTTTTGATCTTCTTCCATAAAAGAAAGGTGGTGACGATGGATCATATCTGGATACGTGGACCCCCCAATGGACGATTGGATGAAGCATTGGCTTCGCCACATCGCCCGTTTTTTTATTGTCGTTTCTTCTGAATATGAAATAGGAGCATCCTATGACCCAACGATCCCTCACGGCAATTCTGACCGACCTTTCCGCAATCGTCAAGACCCTGGCCGACCAACAATCTATCCCTCTCGATCAGGAGCTTGCCATGAGCAACCGAGCACTGGAACGCGACATCGAGTCTCAGGCATTCCGAGCGATTGAGATGCTGGTCCTCAGTGCTCATGCATCTGGCTTGACGAAAGAGCTGGAGCTGTACCAAGCACCTGCCTACATTGAAGCTGTTCACGTTCTACGGATGAGCGGGAGGCCACTTCCCACTGATCTCTAAACCATTCACGCAATATGGCACAAAGCAAAAAATAAAATCCCACCTCGCCAAAGGTGGGATTTCGTTTGGCATGCGACACTCGCACACCCTCAAATCTGTCGTGAGTGTAGCATGCCTCCTTGCCTTGTGTCAAGACTCAGAGGAGGCATTCTATGATTGTTCCAACAGTAACGGATCAAGACGAGTGGAATTACCTGGATACCCTGAAGGATCCAGATCTCGTCGGATATACTCATTCCGCAGATTATGGCTACTATGCCTGTATCCTGCGCTATACGTATCCGCAATGTGAGACGGTCAAACTCACGGCAACCACCTTTCAGGTCCTGCAATCTGGCATCAGTGCAAGACCGGTCCCGCTCACCCCGGCGCAACATGCCCGGCAGGAGCTTCTTGATGCCCTGTGTCCTCATTTTCAAGGCAACGTTCCCAAGCACGATTGGCTCGAAATACTCTCTGACGAAGGTCTCCTTCCCAAACGCTCATCGTAAAACGCTTTCTTGCCCACGTCTTGTTCTGGACGTGGGCTTTTCTCTTGAAAGGTGAACTCTTCCATGTTTGCATCTCAAAAATCCAACCCATCCCATGTCAGCCGTGTCTTCCCTCCCATCCCCCACCCCCACGCGCCCTACGGGGCGCAGGGGGTGGAGGATATGGTTATGATCTGGCACCACCACGAACCGAAGAAGGTCTTTGAAAATCCGTTTCAAACAGCGATCACGGTTGTGGATTGGACTCATGATGGCAATGTCGTGCTGGCCGGGAGTATCACCGGCGAGGTTCTCGCGTGGCGATTGGACACGGGAGAGCGCTTGCTGGCAAACCGTCACGCCCATTCCTATGCCCCCATTGTGGGAGTCTCATGTTCGCCTGGTGGAGCATATGTCGTAGCGATCACCATGGCACAAACCATCCAGATCTGGCGGGTCGAAACACGGACCTGTCTGGTGTTGCCTTGTCATGGCAAGACGACGACCATCACGTGGGAGCGGGATGGGAGCGGGTTCCGAACCAATGATGGTGTTGATTGGAGCATACCAATGGAGGGGCGATCATGATGATCCTCGTGATCCATCCCTCGCCGACCGTGCGCTACGTACTCAGGAGCCAGATAGAGCGCGAAGGACATCAGGTGCTGTGTTTTGGAAACCCGGTGGTGGCATGGTCTGCCCTCTTCCACACGAAGATGGTTCCCTTGCCTGACATACTCTTCCTCACTATCGCCAGCACTTCTCAGGTGACGGAATACGCGTTGCTCCGCTTATTCAAAGCACACGGCCCTCAGATCCCTGTTGTGGTCATGTGCCCACGGGACAATGCGTTGCTTCACCTCAAAGCGCATCTGGCAGGGGCCACACTCTTCTTCCTGGGAGAACCCATGTTGCTTCAACAGGTCATCGCGCTCGTCCGGCGCATCGCCACGCGATCTGATACTTCAACCATATAGTTTCCAGGCAAAAAACAAACCCCACCATTGCCGAGGTGAGGTCTGTGAGGCATGCTTACGCACACCCAATTCAATGGAAGAAGCGTAGCATGTCTCTTGCCATTTGTCAACAAGAGGAGAACCGATGAAATTATACCCACTGGATCCACCCTTGCTTTTGATTGTTGATTCAGCCCCGACGTTTCCCCTGATCGTGAGTGTCATCCTTCGTCGCGCAGGTTGCCCCGTTGAGGTCGTCGCGTTCCAAACGCCCGAACTAGCGATCTTCTGGCTCAGTGGCACGATGGACGAGAAAAAGGCAACGAAATATCCCCTTGGTTCCCCATGGGATGCCTACCCACCCTTACGGCGACCGGCGATTGCGATCGTGAGCCTCCACTTTCCTCCTGATGAGCGCGATCTCGTCATGGATTGGCTCTACGTCCACTCTCGCCGCACCAAAATCATCACCACGGCAACGGAAGAAGAGATGCAAGCCGTGGGTGACGACCGAGATGAGCTGTACTGGCGGTGTGTTGTCGCCCATCTGCCCAGGCCTGCCCGAGACACGGATGTGATCACGCATGTGACCGCTGCGCTTGCTTCATGACCAGTGGAACGACCACCCACCACACACAAACCCGATGAAAATTCCCAGAGGAGCGAACGTATTTGTTCGCTCCTCTTTTTATGCCTTTGAAAAGGAGAAAAAAGACGATGTTTCCGCAAACGCTTCCCATACATGCCCAATCCTTTCTTGCTGGCTCTGAGCCTCACCATTCTCTCCCATCACATCCCCTCGATTCCGCCCAGGTGCTCCTACGAGAGGAGGAGTCTCTGCGTCTCTGCTCGCTTCCCCCCATCTTTGCAGCATTGGAAGCCCTGGATGCATGCCCAACCCTACGAGACCTGATTACCAGCTTTCCGCCACACATTCAGTATGCGATCAAAGCGAGCATGCTCATCTCGGATCGCTCTCGACACGTGCGGCTTCAGGTGTTAGAGATGCTTCTCGATACAGGACAGAGCATGAGTAATGTTTGGGAGCAGGTGGGTCCGGTCTCGCCTGCGAGCATCTTTCACCATGCAAGTGTGTTCGGCGTAATCGAGGGCTTGTGCCTGGAACCGTCGAAATACCGACGAGAACTGGCATTCCTGTTTACGCAGCTTTCCATCTATCGATTGCCTGCGCAGCTTCAACAGAAGATGGCGATCTCCCCGGCGACTCTTCCCTTGACGGTGCTCCCCGCCTATGCATTTTGGTACCTCTGTTCTGCCGCCGAATATCGGTTGACACAGGCGATGGAAGACCAGGCCGTCCTGCTTGTCAATGACGTGATCCTGCTCAAATTTTATGGCAAATTGGGGGGCATCGCGTTACAAACAACATTGCTTTCTAATGGAACGCAGTTGATCGAGGGTTGCTGGTATGCGCCGATCGAGCATCGCGATGAGATCCGTGATGCGTTTGATCGAGGTGAGAGCCGCCTCTGTGTGCAAGGAGAATGGACGCTACTTCGTGCTCTAGACGAAGCATCTGACGACAAGCTACTCCAACACGCGCAAACCTTCGCGGCAACGCTGCCAGCTCAGTTGCCACTGCAAATCGCCGGCTACCCCTCGCGCCGGACCTATCGGTGCCGCAAGCACGAGGAACTTTAAAAGCATTACACTCACTTGAAAAGATACCATTCCGGCGCACTCTCCTGAACCGACGACTCAACCAAACGCTCTTCAACCGCCTCTGAAAACATCCAGGGGCGGTTTTTCATACCAAGAAAAGGAACCATCAATGAAAAAAACCGTTTTACGTGAACAGCTTCAACACGACGGCCCCCAATCCCTTTCAACCGAAGAACTGCTCGCCCTCATCGTTTCGCCAGAGTCCACCACCGAACGGGTACAGGTCCTCCGGAAGATGCAAAAACTCTTTGCAGAGTGTGGCGATCTGCAAGGTATCCTATGTGCTGATTTTGGCGACATCTGTTTGACCCATGGCTTCGGTGAGCACAAAGCAGCGCAACTCCAAGCCGTGCTTGAATTTGCCAAACGCTTGGCGGTACATCCTTTCACGAAGAAATATCAGATCAAGAGCGTCGATGATGTCATCTCCCTGATCAGAGTGGACATGATGTATCTCGATACGGAACAGATGCGTGTCCTGGTGCTTGATACGAAAAATTACGTGCTGGCGAATATCCTGATGTACCAGGGAACCATCAACAGTACCGTTTTAAGAGCTGCTGAAATTTTCCGACCAGCCATCGCCCGAAAAGCCGCCAATATTATTCTTTGTCATAATCACCCGAGTGGAGATGCCTGTCCCTCACCTGAAGATATTGATGTGACAAAACAATTAGTTGCGGCGGGACAGGTGCTTGATATAGAAGTTCTTGATCATGTGATCATTGGGAATCCACGGTATGTGAGCTTAAAAGAACACATACGCTGGTAGCTCTTCGTTCCTTTTCACCATTTTGAAGCGGTCGAGTCCCACTGGAGAGCGAGACTCGACCGCTTTTTTGACCTTTTCAAGGAGAAATACCCATGACGACACAACGCACGCTTGCATCGCTCAAAGACGCCTTGCAGCAACCATTTGCCCCCGAAACCATCGGTTTTTTGCCCAAAGAGATCCATCAAGAGAACGGCAAAACCGTCTGTTTGGCTTTGCCCTATGCCAATAAACGCGTCTATGAGGATCGTCTCAATGAGCTGGCATTCGGCGAATGGAGTACCCCGTATGTCCCGCCGTTTGCTCAGGGAAACAAGCTCATTCTTCCGGTCACCGTGGTGATTCTCGGCGTGGCGCACACGGACTACGGAGAAGAGTACTTTACGATCACTGGCAAAGGTGGAAACACCCGTGAGGATGACAACACCGCAACCGAAGCCTATTCTCAGGCCTTTCGTCGCGCCTGTGCCCAGTTCTTGCTCGGGCGCTATCTCTACGATCTGCGCAAACTCACGTTGCCCTATGATCCCAAATCGCGCCAGATCGCGGTCTCAAAAGCGGAGCAGATTGCCTGGGTCGAAAAGCTGTATATGGAATGTGGTCTCAAACCACGAAGCGTCGCCACACCTCAACGCCCTGGTGCTTCACCCTCTGCACCCGTTGCACAGAACATCTCGGTGCCTTTGACAAC
Source organism: Ktedonobacteraceae bacterium (assembly GCA_013695595.1). Taxonomy (GTDB): domain Bacteria; phylum Chloroflexota; class Ktedonobacteria; order Ktedonobacterales; family Ktedonobacteraceae; genus JACDAE01. The sequence continues at coordinate 7,197 of JACDAE010000118.1, forward strand.
GACGGCAACACCACCACCACCTCAGCAACAGGCAAAGAAGACAGTACCCATCCAATCAGCAGCAACGACCCCTCCATCCGTGGCTCAGCAAAAAGCACCAGCGCAATCGGCAGCCGCCAAGGTGTCTCAGACAACGCCGCAACCCACTACACACCCACGTGGCTCCTTTCTTGATTGGGTCGCCGCCCAGGTAGAACGAGACCCGGAGCGCATCCAGGGCATCTGCACCTACTACCAGGTGCAGACGTTGGAGAAACTCTCCACTCTGCAGCGCAACCAATTGACCAGGCGTCTGCGCACGCAGGCCAGCCAACGCCGACAGAAGGTCAATGCATCGCACCTTTAATCTCATATCGTTGACGTGAAAGGATTTGATCCATGACCCATCCAATTCCCACTCAGGAAACATCGCTTGTCGAACAGACAGCACTTCCCAAAATAACCGTGCGTGGCAAGAGCAACGAAGCGCTCATTGAGGCCTACGTCAATGCCTATGTGGTCGGCAAAGAACCAGAATTGTTGACGAATGGCAAGCGAGCGACTCCGCTTTACTACCTCTCTCTGGTCGCCCAACATGGGCAGGGCACGACGCTGCAAGCCATCTTTGCCCGTCTGGTCAACATCCATAGCCATGGCGCTATCCTTGATGGCATCGGCGAGGTGTTTCTCGCCCATCATCGCCAGCGGATCGCCGCGTGTGGCTACCCCATTCATTGGAATTTTGAGCAAGGGGAAGTGCAACCAGAACGCGACCTGCATGCCGTCATCGAAAGCAATATGCTCACCATCTGCGATCCGGTGCGTGCAATGGCAGTCAAGTCACGTAAGGAGCGCACCACGACGAAGCGGCAGCATCGCGAGAAGGCCCGTGCCTCCCTCTCCACGATCAAAGGGGGCAAACAAGCCGATATTCAAGAGGTGCGCCATCGGGAACAGAATCCGCTTTTCCTCATGCTGGTTCCCAGTTGGTATCAGGAGACGACCGTCCAGCAGCAGATGCACTTTGCCTTTCTCGATCCGCGTGTGCCCTGGCCGCTGGATCTTTCCTGGTCCCCATTTCTCTGGGAACGTGGTCTGGAGCACAACGAAATTGAGCGCTTAAAAACCTGGAGCTATACGCCACCTACCTCATCAGTGGAAGAAGGCCTGGATGATCGCCTGGATGGTGACGAGAC
>JACDAE010000639.1 GCA_013695595.1 Ktedonobacteraceae bacterium
CTGTGAACCTGTGTTTGGAATGCCGCCTGGACACTCTGATTTAAGCTCGTTTTGAGACTTGATGCTACAGTGGTGATATCTTGCGTCGTGACCGTCTGATAGTCTCGCGCTTGCTTGCCTCCGGTGAATGCGCTACTGACTGCGGAAACATTGAGGCGACAACATGGCCCATAGATGTCTCCTGCTCGAATATTTCCCCCAGGTCCCGTATTGACGCTTTGAGCGGATACACTCCTCTGTCCGAATGTTGGATAATTGGCGGCTGGGATGATGGCGTCTTGCTCGGTCATCACCTGTCTTCCGTCTGCTCCTGTCAGTAAGGTTCCTGCGGTGATGGTTTGGGCATAGGTTGCCGCATTGTAGAAAGTGATGTATCCCTGTGCCGCTTGGGCGTCCTGGTGGCCTTTGCCCGTTGTGGGGACGGTTCGTGCTTGGCTCATGGTGATCGCGGCAAGTGCTCGGCCTTGGAGTTGTGTCCCTGCTGCCTGTCCCGTCGTGACGGTAATAGTCTGTGTGGTCTGTATCGGTTGGGTATTCGGGACAATAGTAATGATGGCATCGGGTGTGAACAGAGGAAGTATGGACACCATGAGAAGAGCAATGACACCTGAGACGCACACCATACCCACACACAGAGCAATCATGGTGCTCTGCTTCCTCTGCCGTCGTATTGGCTCGGTACGTTCCTGGTCGCTCTCTGGTGGGGTTGTCTCCTGCTCTGGTTGGCTCTCAATAGATCCCGCTTCTTCTGGTTCTGGCTCAAAGTCGTAAATGTGTACATCCACAAAGCGAGTGGTCGTGTGTTCCTCCGGTGTCGGTGGCTCTGCTGAAACAAAAATTTCGTCAGTGGTGCGGTTGCTGTTCATCCTCTAACTCCCTTCTCACATCGAAGGGAAGAGGGAAAACCCTCTTCCCTGATCACTAAGCAGATGGTGGTACTGTGGGTGTCAATGGGTTGTACTGGATGTAATCATAGATATCATCATCCAGGACGAGATTGGTGTACACCCCTTCAGGGAGAGGCGTCTTGATCTCAAACAGGACAAAGCCATCATTTGCTTTGCGGGTAATTCCATGCAGCACCACCTTGACCTCTAGCCCTTCCTTGTGGTTCCAGTCTTCAAACTCCTCCATGATCGTTTGAACGTGCCGTTTGTCACAAAACACGAGTAACATCATTCCGGTGCTTGTGCTCTCTGCATCTGCCATCCCTACACTCCTGTTTCACTGATATGATCGGACGAATTAACCGGACGAAATGCACTATGATCGTTGATGAGCACATAGCGCCCATTGCCGATGCTAATCACCATGTCAGGATATCCATCCCCGTTAAGATCGACAAAAGAGACGGTCGCGGGTTGCAGATCGGCTCCGGCTCCTGACAAGATCGGGCCAAGATACAGATGGGTTTTCTCCATGTTCGTCTCAACCAGCTCATAGATGACGATATGCCCGTTGAGGTTCTCCACCGTAAAGTGGCTTAGGCCTCCATGTTTGACATCGGCATCAATCTGGAACGTGCGGGGTGTTCCATAATGCAAAGTATCTTGTTGAACGTGCCACCATTGCGCGAAGCTGGAAAGCGCGATCCACCCGATGAGCATCACGAGCATGGCAAGACCAACATACACCGATGGATGCAAACGCCACATTCTCCGGTTGATGGGTGCCTGGGTATGGGTGCGTGATGCCCGTTGCATTGGTGGCGGTCCCTGATGCTGTGTGACTCGCATAATTGTACGCGGTGGCGTCGTTGCGGGTGCATAGCGTCGTGCACTGGTAGGAAGACGTGTCCTATACAGGGCATCATCGTCTTCTCCATCATCAAAGGTGGGTTGCCGGTTGGTCGGTTGGCGTTCGTTGGTGAGAAATGGGCGATCTTCAGGATGAATGCCGCTTGATGTTCCCACATGATGGCGTGATGCTCCCTGTATCTGTACATCAGGGCGGTGTGTCCTACGAGGAATATTCGTGTGGACTGCTTGTTGCTCTCTCATGCCTGCACCTCTGCTTTCGCATGGGTCGCACAAGGGAACGGGTACGCTCGTTCCGCACGAGAAACAGGCAAGGAATGAAGAGTCAAGCATTGGGGGCAATACAGGACGATACCACAACTCGTACACACCTGTTCTCCTGCCCGAAAGGTTGGGGTAAGCAAGTGTTTCCCTCTCTCGCAATTGGCAAGGTTCGAGGTCCGTCTGGTTGCCTGTTGTTGCCTGGCTGTCGGTTTGCGTCTCTGTTGCCAGCGTGCCATATCGTTTCCTCCCTAAAAGGTTTTTCCCTGATAGATGCGGTCACGATCTGCATCACTAACTAAGCCGTCTTGGTGGTCTTGATGGAGGTCTTGAATAGACTCCTGGTTTTCATGGCATCCATGGCCCATGTCATAGCAGAAACCCGTATTGTTATGAATGTAAGGGCTTTCGATGGATGGAAGAACATAGTATTCTTCGTCGTCGGTGGTAGTATTTTTCGATTGGTTGCCGTTCATGGGTGGCCTTTCTTGACTTTGGCCCTCCATGAGCATAGAATCTCATGGGGCCAGATTGCGTACTTTCAAAGTGGTCGGATGTGGTCCCGTTTGGCTGGCTCCGTCTTGATCACGGAGTCAGTTTTTTATTGTCTCCTTTCTGTAAGAAATCTTATCGCAATGAATTGTTATAATCCATTGTTAACAATGTAACATGACAAACGCATTGTTGTCAATGCAGAAACCATGTTGCGTTGTATATCATGAAATAGTAATAGTGCATGCTTACTTACACTAATCTCTTGACACAAATAGATTGACTCTAACGGAACATATATGTTAGACTGGCGCTAATCAAGCATATGGTAGGAGCGTAAAATATATGGCAGGTAAAGATATGCCTCTGCGTCGTATACGGGATGAGTTGGGAGTTTCACAAGAGGCGATAGCACGTCGGACAAGTTTAACTACTGGAACGTACCGACGTGCTGAAGATGGGTATGCAGTTAAGTACACTACCGCTCAAGACATCTTACAAGCTATCAATAGCTTTCAGAAAGAACAGAATAAGCCAGAATTATCGTTAGATGACCTAGGCTTAAATCTGATGTAGTTATGTACAAACTGATATAGATATATTTTAAAAGCATATCAAATGTCATTTCTTCACTTCCCTACAAGAAATACATCATTACATAGTGGGTATGTATCTCAAAAATCCATACATAGAAAATCTAGTTTGTCATCCCGCTTGCCAAGCGGGATGACAAGAACTGTACATAGGAATTATGTATATTTCAACACCCTTTATCTTGCACTACCTGCACGCATGCATGGTGTTGAAACGCTGCGGGGTGATCCGACGTTGGTCTTTAGGTGTGCAGGTCGGGCGCTTCGCGGTGGGTATCCTATCCCGTTGCATTACTCGTTTCGGCGACAAAAAAACCAGGAAGCACACGTTGTACTCCCTGGTGTAAAAGATCCCTCACCGTCCAAAATCGGACAGGTCATGAATGGGGCTATTTGATGTCTGATCAAGCAGGTCATGAATGGGGCTATTTGTAGATGTCTGGTCTAACCAGTTGGGTATCTGGTCGTTATAATGGGTCAATGCTTCGTTTAGGGCTTCCTGAGTGTAGGCATACTCAAAGGGTATGCTCTCATCTGAGCGTACAATGTCCATCTCGATAGAGGAATGTTCCGCGATAAGGGTATCAGGGTGTACGGTGTACCATGCTTCCTGACTCCCTGTAGAGGTATCAATGGTAAGCTGGATCTGTGTTCCATCCGTGACTGAAAAGTGATACAGGTCAATACCTTGTAAATGCTCTGCCTCTTCTGAAAGCGGTAGATTGTAAGCATAGCTTGTTACGTGGCTTTGCTCATCGGGCGCAATGCTGACGGTTAGAGTCACTGTCTTGTACCCATACTCTTGCGTGTAGACTATCGAGCCTCTGTAATCCTCTGGTTCCTGGTTCATCATTGCTTTTTTTCCTGTGTTAAACTAGGATAAAACAGAAGTAACCGGAGATAGAATACATGTTCTATCTCCGGTTACTTCGCTAGCTTGCTTTACGTATAAGTTCACGCAATGCTAAAATTCTCTCTCTCATCTCTCGTGATGAGAGTGGTACACCAACTAGGGCATGCAGTGAATATCGCCATGATCACCAGTACATTTGTCGACCATGGGCGTGGGTTAGCGCTGGGCTTGAATGCCGTGGTGGTCTCGCTGGGCGTGGCGGCTGGCCCGACGATTGGGGGCATTATCACTGAATATCTAAGCTGGCGCTGGATTTTTTATGTGAACGTGCCAATCTGTATTATTGTTCTGCTCGCCGCATTTTTCTTTTATCGAGAGCCACGCCCGGCGCATGGACTGCGTGGACGCTTTGATCCGCTTGGCGCAGGTTTACTGGCCGTTGGACTGGGATCACTGACCCTGGGCCTTTCATTTGGGCAGGAGTGGGGTTGGATTTCGCACGGCACGCTGGTGTCGCTAGGTGTTGGCGTCATAATGTTGGGTGTAGCTGTGTATGTAGAGAAACATATCGAGCACCCTATCCTGGACCTGCACCTCTTGACAAACCATGTATTCGCGTTTGCAAATATAAGTTTTATGCTATGTATGATGGCATTGTTCGCGCCAGGTTTTCTGTTGCCGTTCTACTTTGAGGAGTTGCGTGGCTTCTCTACGTTACAGACAGGCTTAATGTTGACGCCGTTGCCGCTCATGCTGGCCGTGGTTGCGCCGCTCAGTGGCACGCTGGCAGATCATTTTGGTTCGCGCTGGCTCTCTCCTATCGGTTTAACGATTGCATGCATTGGACTATTTCTGCTCAGTCAGATCAACGTACACAGTTCTGCCCTGGATATTATCTGGCGGTTAGGGGTCACAGGATTTGGGCAGGGAATGTTTCAGTCGCCCAATACGCGTACTATGATGAGCGCTGCATCGCAAAATGAGCAGGGGGAGGCGTCAGGTTTATTGTCTACAGGACGCGTGATTGGTCAAAGCCTGAGTGTGGCTCTAACGGGTACTGTATTTGTGGGATTAGGGGGAGCCGCGGCAGGCACCTTGCTGGTAGCGCAACGAGCACATAAAATCGCACAGACAAGCGCCTTACAAAACACTTTCATCAGCGGTTTCCATGCGGCACTACTTACCTGTGCGCTTTTTGCTGCGCTGGGCATCTTCACATCTATTGCACGTGGGGAGGGTGCTGGTTCTGTAAAGAGAGCCTGATACAAATTAAATACAACAGAGGTACGCACAACGTTTATAGCTTCCGTCAATTTATTGAGACATCTGTATCCCTTAGGGAGAAACGTGGATAATTGGCGTAGGGGCGTGTGCTGGCCACCGCCCGCCCCTACGCCAATTGTTCCTAATGGATGGAGGCACTTCCTTCGTCGAGTTGTGTGAGGATCATAGGCCACGCCTGTGCGTGCTGATCTCGCGCTTCCTGATCTGGAAATCCGGAGTGGGTGAGTTGCAGGTGAGTTCCGGGCGCTCAATACCAAACATGAGAAGGCGTTGACCTGCTTCGTCGAGTAAGAAAACATTGTACAGAAAGGCACTGACGGCAGCAAAATTTCTTCTAACGCCTTCTACCCTGACTGGGATCATTATACACCCTCTGCGCTAAATTTATGAGATAATACAGTAAATTGATGCTCATTATATCATCTATTATACCTCAATTAGCGATAACCAAAAGCATCTTGTTTTTGTTCACCTTGACAATCGATAACAGTCCATGGTACGCTTTGGACAAGTCATCTTACCAATTTTAGTGAATGGAGAGCGTGAAAGGTGCAGCCACCAGCATTTCGTACCGTCTCCAAAAGTGCGGTTGCAGAAGATATTGTAGATCAACTCCTGTCGATGATACGCGAGAAGAAACTGCGTTCGGGCGACAAATTGCCTCCTGAGCGCGAACTCGCGGTGACGATGGATGTGAGTCGGCCCTCATTGCGTGAAGCTTTACGTGTACTCTCGGTGATGGGGGTTATACAACTGCGCCATGGCTCTGGTATCTATGTCACCGCACTGGAACCAGCCAGGCTTGTAGAGCACCTGGATTTTGTCTTCTCGCTCGACGACTCAACATATTTACAGCTATTTGAGACGCGTAAGGCGTTAGAGCCGCCTATTTGCGCCCTTGCTGCACGTCGCATCACCGAGCAAGAGTTGGCTCAGTTGGAAGAATGTCTCACGCGCTCCAGGCTAGGTCTCGCCGATTATGAAGCCTATCTACAGGCTGACCTCGATTTACATGAGGTTATTGCCAATGCGGCCCGCAATCCACTTTTGCAGCGTTTTATGAGCAGTCTACGCAGCCTTGGCAAAGCCAGCCGTAAACGTACCGCCACCTTGCCCGGAGTGGTAGAGCAGACCATTCAGGATCATCAAGTTATCATCCAGGCGCTTCGTGAGCACCAGCCAGAAGCTGCACATCAAGCCATGCTGGTTCATCTTGAACACGTAGAGCACCATTTGAAGCAAGAACCTGACGTAACGTAGTTTTCTGTCTTGTACAGAAGTATCACGGAAGAAAGGATCAAACGCATGAGTGAAACGAAACAGATGGAGGCCCTCGTCTGGTTGGGACCCCGTGAGATGAAGATGCAGCAGGCCGCGATACCGCAACTGCACCCCGGTGAAGTCCTCATCGCCGTACGGGCAGCGGGTATCTGTGGGTCTGAACTGAGCGGATATTTAGGGCAGAACAGTCTGCGTGTACCACCACTTGTGATGGGGCATGAAGCGGCAGGTGAGGTCATTCAGTCTGCCGGAGGAACGTTTGCTGATGGCAGTCCAGCACATATCGGAACACGTGTAACATTCAATCCACTCGTCACCTGTGGAGAATGTGATCGTTGCCGTGTTGGTCTCACCAACCTCTGCCGTCAACGACAACTTATCGGTGCGCATCGCCCTGGAGCATTTGCCCAATTCGTGGCTGTGCCCGCCGTACAATGCTATCCCCTGCCAGCTAACCTTTCAGACACGATCGCCTCATTAACAGAACCTCTTGCCTGCTCACTACGCGCTGTGAAGCTAACGCAGGTGCAGCCAGACCAGAGCCTGCTGATATTAGGTGCGGGACCCATCGGGCTTTTTGCCCTGATCGCGGCACGCGCCGAAGGGATCAAACGTGTCTATGTTAGTGATCTCTCAGAGTCGCGCCTGGCTGTTGCACGGCAATGGGGAGCCACTGAGACGATTAATGTGCAGAAACAAGATGTACAGGCAACTATCCAGAAGATCACGCCCGACGGCGTCGACACAGTTATCGATGCTGTTGGTGCGAATGTAACGCGTGCACAGGCGGTCCAGGCCGTTGTGCCTGGTGGAACCGTCGTCTTTATCGGCCTCCATGACGAAACATCTTCACTTGCCACCAATTATCTTGTGAGGCAGGAGATCACCATTCGTGGCAGTTTTAGCTACGACCAGAGCGATTTTAAGCGTGCATTCGACTTGCTTGCACAGGGACTCCTACAACCAGGGACCGAGTGGTTGGAGGAGCGCCCACTGGCTGCTGGCCCCTCCTCTTTCGCACAACTCGTCGATGGGCAGGTCACGGCAACCAAGATTGTCCTACGTATAAACTAAAGTAAGAAAGGGGACAACGATGAAAATCAGTGCAGTGAAACCTCTTGTGCTTGGTACTCCCTGGCGCAACCTGACGTATGTTATTGTTGAGACGGATGAAGGATTGCGCGGCGTCGGCGAAGTACGTATGGTGAATCATACCGATTCCCTGTTGGGCTACCTGCAAGAAGCAAGCAAGCATCATATCCTGGGATCAGATCCAATGAAGATCGAGGATCTCGTGCAGCGCATGTTTCGCCGCGATTTCGCGCGCGCCAGCGAAATTATGATGTCGGCCATTGCGGTAATCGAGATGGCTTGTTGGGATATTATGGGTCAGGCGCTAGGTGTGCCTGTCTATCAGTTGCTTGGCGGGGCTGTACGTGAGCGCATCCCTGCATACGCCAATGGCTGGTACACAGTGGAGCGCACGCCGGAAGAGTTTTCCGCAGCCGCCCAGCGCGTGGCTGCACGTGGCTATCGAGCCTTGAAGGTAGATCCCTTTGGCGCTGGCTTTTACGAATTGGGGCGCAAAGAGAAGAATCATTCGATTGGACTGATCGAAGCGGTGCGTTCCGCCATTGGTCCCGATGTGGATATTCTGGTTGAGATGCATGGGCGCTTCAATGCACCTACCGCGATCTCCCTGATCAATGAACTGGCACGCTTCTCGCCCGGTTGGTTCGAAGAGCCGGTTCCACCAGAGAATCTAGCCGTCCTCAAGAAGGTCAGCACAGCGGTCGCGCCACTTGGTATCCCCATCGCAACTGGCGAGCGCATGCATACGGCGTTTGAGTTCCGCGAACTATTTGAGCTACAGGCGGCCGATATTGTACAGGCCGATATTACTCATTATGGGGGAATTCTGGCCACCAAAAAGCTGGCTGCCTGGGCTGATGCCTACTACATGTTGATCGCGCCACACAACGTCTGTGGCCCAATTGGGACGGTTGCGGCACTGCACCTGGCCGCCTGTACGCCGAACTTTAAGATTCAAGAGCATTTCAATGACTTCGCGGATGCCTGGGTCAAGGGAGTGGCGGAAGGCGTCCCGGAGGTTGATGCGGCAGATGGGTGTTTCCCCATTCCAACCGGGCCTGGCCTGGGCGTGAAGCTGAATGAGGATTTTATTGCCGAGCATCCACGTGAAGATGTCTTCTTTGATCTTTTTCAACATGATTGGCAATTTCGTCAGGTGGCAAAGAAGCCGAATACATAATATGCAAAGACACTGTTGCTGTCTGCCAAAAGGAGAAAATCATACCCATGTCAACCCAGAGGATCTATCTTATTGGTGC
>JACDAE010000191.1 GCA_013695595.1 Ktedonobacteraceae bacterium
TCTGGTTGGTGACGTATGGACCATAGTAGTCGCTGGTGTCGATGTGCGTGATACCCAACGCTATCGCCTCGCGCAGGACGGCCACGGCAGCCTCGCGGTCGGCGGGTGGGCCGAACACCTGTGGGCCTGCTAACTGCATTGCGCCGTACCCTATGCGCGTGACCGTCAGATCCTCGGCCATGGTGAACGTCCCTGCGGCTGTGGCTGGTAGATGACGCTGGTCATTCGATGAATGCGATATCATAGAAAGTTTCCTCTTTTTCTTATTGAAACGACCACAATCACGATGTGTGATACACTTATTAAGTATGGCATGAAGGCAAGCATATGACCAGAGCCTCTGTATCATATGACCAGGACTAGCAGGATAAGGAGCAAGGACGCGATATTTATCCTTCAAGCGAGGTATTACAGAGTATTGCTGATGCGTTACAACTCACGCCCGACGAACGGCAGCATCTTTTCTTGCTTGCCGATCAGCAACACCTCGTCGAGACAGACACATGTGATGAACAGGTCAGCCCTGCGTTACGCCGTGTGCTTGACGCGCTCAATCCTATTCCAGCCTACGTCATTGGTCGTCGTTGGAATTATCTTGCCTGGAACACTGCTGCTGAGCAGGTCTTGTTGCTGTCGGAGTTGGCGGTGCCGCCGTATGAATATAATGCGGTCTGGCGTATTTTTGCTAATCCGATGAGTTATCGTGTCTACAACCCTCAGTGGGAGCAGGTAGCGCAGAAAGTGCTCGCAGAATTTCGTGCTGATAGTGCGCGTTATGCCGATGAAGAATGGTTCAAACGCCTGGTCGCTGATTTGCAGCGTGTCAGCCCTGAGTTTCGTGCATGGTGGCCTCGTCACGACGTGCGTGGGAGAAGCGACGCTCTAAAAGATATAGAGCATCCCCTGGTAGGACGCCTGATGTTCGAGCATACGACCTTACAGGTGCCCGCCATGCCCGAACTCAAAGTCATGATTTATACACCGCTCCCTGAAACGGATACGCTGGAAAAGCTTCAGCAATTGATGGATCATGAGGTAGTTGCCTCGTTCTAGCTCGACATAGTGCGGATACTAAAACAGGGAGTTGCATAGAAGGGGATTTTAAGGTATAGTGAGTAAAAAGGAGATTTGTTTATGATAAAGATGTATGGCTTTCTTGAAGGGCCGGCCCCAACTGGCGGCTGGGAGGTCACTGTAACCTGCCAATGTGGAATGCGCCTGGTTCGGCATATCTCAGCAAAAGCAGAGGATGCCCGGCATGATGTCGGTGTGACCTCGTCTGAGCAGCATGCACTCTATCATAATCATTGTTCTGAGCATCATCAAGGTGAACCATTTCAAGTAGAGTGGGTCGATGATCCATCAAACTATCAGGGATTACGCCAGTCGGATGTCGAGGTCGTGGGATGGAGCAAGGATGATCTCTCATCTCTTGCTGACCAGTTTCGGACAACATTTGTAGGCGATCATAAAAAATCGCCAGCATCTCCAGAAGACGATCTCTAAGGACTGTTTTTGGTAGCATCCACCGATGGGGTAGGGGCGTGTGCTTGCCACCGCCCGTGGACCCGATCCACAATCCTTCGGGGAAGACGCCATATAAACGCGCTCCAAATACCCATGATGCCACCGATCTGGTAGGGCACCAGGTTCACCGCGTTCGCCATCCATGGATGCGGTGGGCCCGGGTTGATCAATCCCGGACGCGGTGAACCTGGTGCCCTACCTTATTTCCGTGCATTTCGCATTATTTGGAACATCCTTTTGGGAAACACTCCTACCCCATCGGGGCTTTGCTGGTGTTAACCCAGGCGTTTCCCGAAAAATGCTACGAGGGCATCGCCAGTGGGATCAACATATTTTTGTGCCACCAGGCCATGGATCATTTCAGATGTCGTATAGCGGAAATGGGGATTTTCTTCTGTGGCGGCTTTGATCATCACCTCGCCAATCTGATCGGGCGTCTGACCCATCGTGGCGAAGCGCTCCTGTGTTTCTCCCATATACGCCCCTAGCATGGAGCCATAGACCGCCTGCACATCTTGCGTTGTCTCCGGCAGGGTCGCAACGACGGATGCCACAAAGTTTGTGTTGACCGGTCCAGGCTCGATGAGAGAGATCGCTATGCCCAGGCGCTTAGCCACCGGAGCCAGACTTTCCATAAAGCCTTCGACGGCGAACTTGGCCGCGCAGTAGGCATCATTGAAGGGCTGTCCAATCAGGCCACCGACGCTCGTGACGGTCAGAATGCGGCCAGAGCCAGTGGCACGCATCGCCGGAAAAACGGCCTGGGTGACGCGCCACACGCCGAAGAAATTGACCTCCATGGTGCGTTGCAGATCCTGTATAGCCGTCTGTTCCATTGTACCAAGATAGCCCGCTCCGGCATTATTGACCAGGAGATCGATGCGGCCATAGGTTTGAAGGACTCCTTGCACACAGCGCATCACGGATGCATCATCCTGAACATCAAGTTCGCGCACGTCGATGGTGACGCCTGCTGCCCTGGCCTGCTCCCCTAGCGGACCGGCTTTCTTTGTATCACGCATGGTCGCAACAACAGTGAAGCCATGCTGTGCCAGTTGTACAGCTGTGCTTAATCCAATACCCGAAGAGGTTCCTGTGACCAGGGCGATTTTGCTCTGTGATGAAGTACTCATTGTATTTCAATCCTTCCATTACGTTTAAATAGGGGAAATAGAGATATTTCCCTTAAGGTAGACCCGATAGCTCACACCGCTGTTTTTGATTTTCGCAGCAACCCGCGTTGTACCAGGCTCTCAGCAGTCGCGATGACGGCATCCTCGTTTGAGCGTGGTTTCCAGCCAAGTACACGCCTGGCCTTTTCGTTGGTGGCATTCTTGGCGGTCCCCAGTTCAGGGATGATCTGTGCAATTGATGAGTCAACCAGCGAACTGAGGCGCACCTTCGCGTGCTGGAATGATAAGTTCATCCTCGTGTTTGGGGACGCCTGGAGGGAAAGGCGAAGCGACGTGAAGTACATAGTCGCATCCGGCAACAGCTTCTGACCATCCTGCGTCGGACGTGAGATCGGCGGCAGCAAACGAAAGCCTCTCTCCTGGCTCGGCTCCGCCTGCTTTGAGCATTGTCCGTACCTCGGCTTCACGTGTGAGCGAACGCACAGTCGTGCGCACGCGATAGCCAGCGTCCAGGAGTTGCAAGATGCAATGTGCACCGATGAAGCCTGACCCGCCTGTAACAAGCACCAATTCGTTATTCATGCTATATTCCTTCTATGTTGATTCCCTGTAACAATCATGGGTAGGGACGTAGTTTCACAAACCTGTCGTGTATCCCTATTGTTACTTTACCATAATATCAGTATAAAGTAAACCAAAAAGGATAAAATAGTTTACTTTATACACGTTGTCTTTTTCGTTTACATAGCCATAAGGATCTGGTATACTAGACCAACAGGAGAAAATATGGGAGACGAAAACAGCGCATCAACCAATGAGCGGCGGCAGGAGTTGAAAAGCAAGTACCTCGAACGATTGTTGCCTGTGATTAAATATCATGGGTTGAGCCATCTGAGAATTGATGACATCGTGCGCTTTATGGATATCAGTAAAGCCACCTTCTATAAGTACTTTTCTTCGAAGGAAGAGGTGATTGAAGAGGTGGTGGATCTTATTGTGAGCTACTTCAAGCAGGCTTCCACGCTCATAGGAGATGAATCTTCTTCCCATCTTTTGCGTTTTCAGAACGCCTTTGCACAATCTTTGCTTATCGCAAGTTATCTGCCTGACACATTTTTGCTTGATCTGAAACAAATCTCTCCTCAGTTATGGGAGCGTATCAAACAAGCTCAACAGGAACGGCAGCAGTTGCTTCAGCAATTCTACGAGCAGGGGATTGCTCAAGGCATCTTCAATCCAATCAGGCCAGTGCTTGTTGTGTTGCAAAATGAATTGCTCCTGCGCAATATCATGGACCCTGTATTTCTCATGGAGCGTGACCTGACACTGAGAGCGTTACTTTATGACTACTATGAGCTACAGAAGTATCAATGGTTGCCTCCGGAGATTTTTGGGCAAATGGATGACACACCTGTCAGAGAGTATATCGATATGATGGCCCGTAAGATTTCATTGGGTATGCGCTCAGAAAGTGGGCGTTAGTCGTTGTCCATCTTTCTGAGTGCATGACAGCGGACCTCTTATTTAGAGGGCCGTTCGAGGGCTATGACAGGAATTTCGCGCTCCGTCTTCTTCTGGTATTCGGCATAGGGCGGGAAAACTTCCACCGCGCGTGCGAATGCCCGTTCACGTTCCTGGCCGGTGAGGATGCGAGCGGTGGTCTCAAATTTCTCGCTATCAACCTCAACTGTCACTTTGGGATGAGCAAGTATGTTCAGGTACCAATCCGGATGTTTTGGGTATCCACCTTTGGATGCAACGGCAATAAGGCGATCCCCTTCATCGACACGCATCAGGGGAATGATGCGCGGTTCACCCGTTTTGGCTCCGATGTTTGTGAGCAAGATTAACGAACCCCATCCTTGCACCTGACCCCCATGTGTACGGAATTCTTCAATTACTGCTTTGTTGCGGTCATTCCATGTAGTCATCGATCAAATCTACCTTTCAGTATGCTACAAAACGAGAAAATGGAAGTTAGTTCATATTTTCTCCTGGAAGAACATTGACATCAAACATAGCTCCTGACCGTAGAATCCTCCTGCTGCGCTCCCAAATCCATGGTCTATGAGATATGGAAAAGCATAGACGAAAGAAAGTCGTTCAGGCTATGTATAATAATATTACTCCATAGTGATTTAGAATAGTGAAAAACCACGGCGAAAATGGCACCAAGCAGAAAAATCGAGATCATTCCACCGAGCGAAAATATATGGAGAGAAATCCATCCGGGCAGATGGATGCCCAGAAATAGTAAGGATGAAAAGAGATTGGCCAGCCAGAAATACCATCTCTCCTGGAACTTCTGTAAGATAAAGCCGCGAAAAGGAATCTCTTCAATGAAGCCGATCAGGAGGGAAGTGCTGAGTAGGCTATTCCATGTCATATACTGCATGCTAAAATGGGGTAGGCCGAAGCGCAGTAGTATGCCAAGAAAATTCAAGAGAGAAAGTGCCAGCCCTACCAGTATGCCTCTTTTCCAATACTGATTGAGTTTCAAATATTCAAAAGGGTTGACATGATCAATATAGCGCAGATAGAGAAAGACTGGGAGCACCCAGAGCAGCAATCTCAGAGCAATATTGAGTATGGCATACACAAAGGTAGTATTGCCAAGTATCTCCATATGTGGATAGATCCAAAGAACCCAACCAGTCCAGAGGGAGAAAAACAGTAGTAGATAGATGATAAACGGAAAAAAAGCTTTTGGGGCTGGTGTCGTGTCCTCGGAAAAAGTTTTGGTCTGTACTTTCATATCCTTTTGCTCCTGATTCTTGAATTACCTCCTCTATTTAGCATAATTTTCTATACCACGTCAATAAAAATGGTGCCTGTGATGTTATACTTTCAAGTGGCTATACTTATTTTATAAGGAGAGAATGTATGCAATTTGCGATCAACGTGCCGAACTTTGGTAGTTTTAGCGATCCACGGCTCATGGCTGAACTGGCTCATGAGGCCGAAGAGGCTGGTTGGGATGGTTTCTTCCTCTGGGATCACATCGGCGGTGACCCTGAGAAGCCGCTCCCAATGGCTGATCCATGGATAGAACTGGCCGCGATGGCGATGCGTACCAGTCGTATCAAGCTTGCAACTATTGTTACGCCTGTGCCACGACGCCATCCCTGGAAACTGGCACGCGAATGTGTAACCCTGGATCATCTCTCGCAGGGTCGCCTCATCCTGGGTGTAGGGATTGGTAGCGATCTCTTTTTCAAAGAGTACAGCAGCTACGGACAATCACCCGACGATAAACAACATGGCGCGATGCTGGACGAGAGCCTCGACGTGCTGAAACTGCTCTGGTCGGGCGAGCAGGTAAACTATACGGGACAGTATTATCAGCTTCACAATGCGTTGTTCCTGCCAAAACCGCTGCAGCAGCCACGCATTCCCATCTGGGTCGCAGGAGTATGGCCCTTCAAAAAACCGTTTCAGCGCGCAGCTCGTTGGGATGGCATCTGCCCCCTCAAAGGTTCTTATCAGGTGATGCAACCGGACGATATTCGCGAGATCGTAACCTATATGCAGCAGTTTCGCACTAACGACCAGCCGTTCGATGTACTTGCATCTGGTCTTACGAGCGGCAAAGAGCGTCAGAAGGATCTCGACATTGTTGCGCCCTACGTTGAGGCTGGGGCCACCTGGTGGCAGGAAGCGTTTAATAATAGCGATGCTCACGAATTGGAAGTTGTGCGCACACGTATCCAGCAAGGGCCACCGTGCTAGTCTTGAAGGGTCTGGTGGAGGAGGTCGATGAATCGCGGATGCGATCAAAATACCAGTACGACCGCAAATCTGGTAGGGCACCAGGTTTTACCGCGTCCGTGATTTATCAATCTTGGTCTACTAATCAATGAATGGGGGCGAGATTTTTAACGAGACTTCTTTGTTTTTCGTGGTGTATGCTCACTATCCATCGTTTCAGCGTTTACCCCTGATGAAGCCCGTTTTTTGATAACTGGAGTCTTCTCATATCCTTTTTTTGAAGGTGAATTAAAGAAAAAGAGCCTCCCTGGCGAAACAAAAAAGTATTTCTTTCTCTTTGTTTCACCAGGGAGGGCCCTATGTACGACTCTTATTTGAAATGGCTCCTGGCCAGTACTCCTCCTTCGCGTTGATTGCTCACTTATCACCTGAAGTGTGCCAGGATCATGTTTCAGGCTATTTACCTATTTTGCCTCAAAGTGCGGAGTAAATCCTATTTATCTTGTGCCTATTGCATTTCAGGTATTGGCATTTCTTCGAGAACCACTATTTCACAGTCCTCTGCCCAATGCAAATGGTGATGGTCTTTAACCATTTCCAATGCTTCATCCATGGTGTTGGCTTGCAAGATAGACATGCCGATAATCTTGCTATCGGTTTTAGTGACTACTCCCCGGCCTGAAGGCGCGGGGCTTCTGGAATGACACGGGATTGTAGTCCCAATCCCAAGATGTTATATGAGGCATTCAGATCGCGGTCGATGACCAGAAAGCAGCAGGGGCAATGATAGGTACGCACACTCAAGGGCATCTTTTGCCGATGGTGACACCTGCTACAATCCTGGGTCGTGTAGGCCGGGTTGACTTTGATGAACGCTCTGCCAGCTTCTGCCGCTTTGCGAGAGAGTTGCTCAAAGAACTGCGACCATGCCGCATCACTTATGCTCAGAGCAAGGCAATGAGTATGAACCATACGATTGACATGCAGATCTTCAACACAGATGATTCCAAACTGATTGACGATCTTTCGCGAGTGTTGGTGCGTGAAGTTTTCGCGCCTCCACTGTATTCTCTCATGGACACGCGCAATCACCTTGCGATGTGTGCGCCGTTCTTTCGTGCCTTTTTTCAGTTTCGCGTGTTTGCGCTGGACCTTTGCCAGTGCCTTTTTCTCCTGGCGAAAGAAGCGCGGGTTGGCAATCTCTTCCCCACTCGAAAGGGTAGCAAAGGTTTTCAGACCGACATCAATCCCAACGGCACGATCATTTTCTGGCAACCGCTCGGCCTCGTACTCAATGGAAAAGGTGACGTCCCATTTGTTGGTCGAGGAGCGATGGACGGTACAGGTTTTGATGGTGCCTTTGATCGGGCGATGATACACCATTTTGATGGTGCCAATCTTCGAGAGACAGACACGATCATCATGAGTGATGCTGAACCCACTCTGCGGATACGTGAGACTGTCATAGCGTCCATAGCCCTTAAAACGAGGGTAGCCCGGTTTTTCGCCGGTCTTACAGCGACGAAAGAAGGCTTTGAAGGCCAGATCAATGCGAACGGCAACGTTTTGCAAGACTTGAGAATGGACCTCACGCATGGATGGGCGTTGCTCTTTCAAAACCGGATACGTCTTTTGTTGCTGGAAACAGGACAAAGAAACACCATCGCGCTCGTAGCAGGTCTTACGCATTTCGAGCAGGTGATTATAGAGAAGGCGACACTCTTCAAGATGAGCATCAAGCGTTCTCTGTTGTTTCTTTGTCGGATAGATCCGGTAGCGAAAGTTTTTAAGCATAGATCTATTTTATGCTTAAATAGAGAGTATGTCAAGAAAATACCCATTCATCCCATCGCGCCACCAAAAGGAGGCTTCTGATCCGACTGCCTGAGCGAAGCTAGAAACACCGTTTCGTTGGCAGTCGGAAGAAGGAGAGGCCATTCATCCCCCACTTAAAAGATGGGGGCTTTCTGGCTCGGCTCTGTAAAAAGCAGGTACAGGTAGTCTACAAGAAGCCGATCAGGAAAACTTCTCCCATCTTGCTCTCTTCCGTTCATCCAATGAATTTTGGTACTAAGAAGTGTATCGTGTATTCGATGGATCTGAAACACCACCCTCACATTTTCATGCGTACCTGCCCCAATCCCATCGCCGTTTTGTAGCCAACGCCACTATAAAAGGCCAGTTGTGTTAAGAGGTAGATCTGCTGACGTAGCGTCAGGGACATCTCACCGTCACTTTTCTCGTCGGGACCACGCACCTGATAGGTACATGAGCCGACGAAGCCGCGCTGCAAATGCGTTGTGAAGTGGACATAATGTGCTTTAAGATCATAATCGATCACGATGATGCCATCTTCCGCAAGGTACTGTTCAATGCGTTCTTTCTGCACGAGTGGAGCCAGTTCGGGCGGTGCAATATCCTCCCAGCGGCGCAGGAGATTGGAGAAGATAAATTGAGGTTGTGGAAACATGGCGGCGTGTGTGCCATACCCGGTTTTGCTATTACCACGACTAAATGTGGTGAGCGTGCCAAATTCGAGCGTGAACGATGATGTGGGACTGAAGCGCATGCCCTTTGCCTGCTCTACAAGGGTAGTGAGCGAGGTAAATCCGGTCCATCCTGAGTCGTCGTCGTTGGTGAGGATAACCTCTTCCAATAGAAATAGTTGTTTGCCCAGGCGCAGGAATGGGGGGATGGTTGAGCCGGTCTGGGAGGCGTTCACGTTCATCAACGCATTATAGAAGAGGGGAAACAGGTCGCCGAGCAGCAGCGTGAGGCGCAGCGTGTAGGTCTTCTCTGGCTCGAGTGGCAGGTGAATATTCTCCCGTTCGGCGTGGATAAAGTGTTGTGTTGTGCGAGGGAAGTGCAGGCTTGAGCAGGTGAACAGGCGGCGTTTCTGCCCTTCGTGTAGCCATGCTGCAACATCGGGAGCGGCGGCATTGAGCCATTTGAGGAATGCCCCATGGACGAGTTCGCCGGAGAAGGGCATGAGCGTGCCCTGCTGGATGGGGCGCACCTTGAGGATAAAGGCGTACAGCCGTGCCGGGCCGGTCGTGGATGGGAATGGTGTTTGTGCCATCGACTTCTCTTTCAGATAATTAGGAATGATGATGAAACTACCACGAGAGTATAACCGAGGTCGCGCTTCCTGGCAAGGAATTTACCGCAAATTCTGCAAATGTCTTATACAATCATTGTTACTATATGGAGAGAACTTGATGCTTTATTGTCGGGTTAATAGACCCATGTCAGCCTTCTCGTGCGTTAAGAGGGGAAGCAGGAGGTAATGTAAGGCAAAAACAACTCCCCTCCCCCACACGACCAGAACTTTCAACCCAGATACGCCCTCCCATCGCCTCAATCAATTGCTTACAGATATAGAGACCCAGGCCAGTCCCGCGTATAGGGCCAGTCAGATCCCGCCTGAGGCGCACGAACTTCTCAAAGAGCAGCGGCAGTTCGTCAGTAGGGATGCCAGGGCCCTCATCTTGCATATGGAGACACACCTGAGAGGTGGGGTCAGCCTGCGTGATGTCAATAGAGATCGCGGTCTGTGTAGGAACATATTTAAATATATTGGAAAAAAGGTTGCGCAATACTTGTCGCAGGAAATGAGGATCAACCCATACCAGAACCTGGTCAGGGGTCCGCACGCTGATTGTATAGGCTGCACGATCCTGGGGATCTAAATGGGCAAGAACCTCCTGGAGCAGGTGTCCAACATTGACCGCTCCTGGTCTTGCCCTGGGGATGTCGCCCACGACCCTGGTCGCATCCAGAACGCGATCGACCAGATCAACGAGTTCTTCCTGACTCGCCAGCGCCTCACCCAGTAAATGTGCCCGTTTTGCTGGATCCAGGCGCTGATCTAGCTCCCTGAGCAATTCCAGGGAACCTCTCAAGACGGTCAGTGGCGTCCGCAATTCGTGGCTTACATTCAGTAGAAATTGATCTTTCAACGCATTAATTTTGCATTGTTGCTTATAGGCAAGTGCAGCCTGACGCTCTCTCAGTACAATCAACAGACGCTCCTGCTCAGCCGCGAGTACCTGCTGACGAGCCAGATGCACCTGATCAATCGTTGTCCGCAGCCAGCAAACCACGAGGCCGAGTACAAGCGAGGTGGCAAATCCGATAATCCCTCCCTCCTGGAAGGCGCTATCAGGCAGCATCCCTCGCAAAAGAAAGATGTAGACTAACTGAAAAATGATTCCACAGAGGATAAGATTGATAAGCAAGCCCCGATAGCGGAAAAGCCAACTGGCGATGATAATGGGTAGAAACATAGTCGCCCCATTATGGGTAGGAGGAAAGAAGAGCCAGAGTCCAGTGATACCCAACCCATAGGAGAGTGTCAGGAGAAGTAATTGGGACCTGAACGAAAGATGTAGCCATATGAGCGGAAACGTGCGTACCTGACGCAGGGCGCTATGTACACGATCGAGGTACATTATTGGTCTTCTTTCTCTTCATCCCATGCTTCTGGTAGGGGAACTATTTCATCATGCTAAAGCGTTAGCTTTTTCTGTCCTGAGAACGAGCCACAAGCAAGATCGTGCCAGCTCATCCACAATTATAAATGATGCACGATATATAGTCAAAAGTCAAGCGTTTGATGAGATTATGGCATGGGAAGGGAACTGTGAAATGGAGCGAACGAGGGGAGATCTTGAATGGGATTACGAGGAACGGAAAGCATTTGCTCTCCGTTCCCTGCTATTGGTTACTTTAAGGTGACATCGTCTACGGAAACATTGCCCTGGGAATACCAACCATGTACATAGATGGTAATACTTGTCTGCGATGCTCCTGTCGTAAAGGGAACGCTCAATTGCGTATAACCAGTGCTGCTGGTCCAGGTAGAGGCACCACCCTGCACTCCTAGAAATGCGTATGCACCATAGACATATGCGGTAAGCGTATAGGAATGGTTCGCCTGCACCGCAATCGTCTGATCACATTCACCGGTTGTAGAGCCTGTCGGTGCGAGCTGCAAGGCGTGTGAGCCACTATACACTGGCGAAGTAATGACACTATCACCACTATTACACGTCCATCCGCTTAAATTCCCAGTCTCGAAACCGCCATTGGTCACCAGATTTCCACTGACAGGCGTTGATGTGGGCGTAGGTGTTGAACCCACTGTCGGAGTGGCTGTGGGGGCAATTGTTGGCGTTGGCGTTGGCGTCGAACCCGGTGTTGGAGTCGGAGTCGGCGGAGTTGGCGTTGGTGTCGGTCCAGTCGTCCCACCCAGACCATTGGCAATGGCATTGAGCAGGGTATCTGCCGCATCCTCACCGTCAAGAGAGAACATCATTGCTCCCGCCAGGCCGTTGCTTTTGATGTATGAGGTCTTGGCGGCAATCGAGGTCGGG
>JACDAE010000205.1 GCA_013695595.1 Ktedonobacteraceae bacterium
AGGCAACCCAGGCCGAGCAGGAAATGGCAAAGTATACATTCACATCTCATTCTATTAACAATGCACGTCTGGCCCCTCATTTTGTACGTTACGTAATCGACAATGTGCTGGTTCCGCTGATAGGGGCACAGGCGCTGGAAGATGGTGGTTACAGCATCTATACGACGCTGGATCTGACGTTAGAGAAGAAAGTCGAGCAGGTCGTTTACGACCACCTCTACAAACCAACGTATGATCCTTTTCTTCCATACGCCCAATATGGGTCACTATATCAAACTCATAACGTAAACAATGGTGCCGCCGTTGTGATGAATCCGTATAATGGTGAGATTCTAGCAATGGATGGCAGCGCAAAATATGGTATGAACACAGCAACTGTAAGAGGGCAGGATAATGTTGCATTAGAGGCTCGGCAACCTGGTTCATCTTTTAAGCCAATTGTCTATGCAACGGACTTTGAGATGGGCTGGTATCCCGCAATGATCGTACCTGACCACAAAACGACCTATCCAGTGAAAACAGACACAGGATATTATCAACCGCAAAATTACGATTTTACCTATCACACAACATATCCTATGACTATTCGTACTGCCGTTGCCAATTCATATAACATACCGGCTATTGATGGTCTCATGTATGCAAGTATTGGAAATGTGCAAAATATGGCTGGTCGTCTGGGCCTTAACGGGATCGCAAATCTGAAGCCTTCACAAACGGGTCCCTCGATGGCTATTGGCTCCAAAGAGGTATCGCTTCTCGACATGACCAGTGCCTACTCTACCTTTGCGAATAAAGGAGTGCATGTGCCTGAAACTTCGATCCTGGAGATTACCAATAACGAAGGGCAACCGATCTATAAATACAATGAAACACATCCACAAGGGAAGCGTGCATTGCGAGAAGATGTTAGCTTTTTGGTGAGTAGTATCCTTTCTGACAAAACCGCTCGCTACCATGAGTTTAGTCAAGGAAATCCTCTTGAATTGGATCGTCCCGCAGCGGCTAAAACCGGTACGACCGATAGTTTCCGTGACAACTGGACAATGGGGTATACTCCTTATTTGACGGTTGGTACATGGGCTGGCAATAGTGATAATAGTATCATGGGAGGTGCCATTGGTATTACGGGTGCAGCACCAATCTGGCATGATATTATGGAATATGCGTCTCAACGCTACCATTTCCCCCCCAACGACTTTACAAAACCCGCTGATGTGCATGCTGGCACTGTCTCAGCAATTACTGGACTGCTCCCTCATCCTGGTGAGCCCGCTGTTACCGACTGGTTTATTGATGGAACAATGCCCACGATGATGAGCAATTATACAGTTAACAACAATCCCCGAAAGAATTGTAATGGGAAACGTAACTGCCAGCAGCCCCAACAAGGTGGAGGCCTGTTTCCAAATCCTATTATTGGCCTGAATCCATAAGAGAGAGAGCATCCCTGATTGGATGCCCTCTCTTTCATTCCACATTTTGACATCAGCGATAGTACTAAACAGCGCATGCTTATTGTATTTTCTTTTAAAACATGTATACTGTTTCTACGCATTAACTATGCTACAATGTGGAATGCTTTCTATCTTATGTCTGAAGAAGATTCCACGAACAGCGTCTACATAAACACGAATGTATAATGGAGGTTTCTTCATGGCAGATATATCAGAACAAGGTGCTACAGGCCCAGAATCAATGGGTACAGAGAGTGGATTTCGTCCTCTCACACGAAGCGAGCGGCGCAATATCTGGCTTAAAGAGTATGGCTCACAGGATTTCGCGCTCCAGGCCTGGGCAAGGCTGGTAGAAAAACAAAATCTGGAGATCGAAGTCATGTTTCAGATGCATGGGTTGCTAGTCTTCGGCACAATGGTCAGCACCGAAGCTTATGCCCAGTTCTACATCACTTTGCACGAAGAAATGTACAGGGAACAAGAACCAGGGACCGCAGATTTTCTACAAGAGTATTATACAGCCCTGATACCTGCACCCGATCAACCAGAGATTGGACCTGAAGGCCTGCCTGTTGTCTTCCGTTATGCTCACTTGCGCGAAGTCACCATGATGAGTGCCGGCCACAAGATAAAAGTACCTTACTGGCGCGGCAAGATCAGCGAGATAGATGGTTTCGTAATAGGAGCAAGTACAGGAGAATAATGGGGTGATAAAGCAGGCACCCACAAGGGTACTTGCTTTATCATGACCGACAATTATACAAAAACTTGTTACAGGTTAATCTGTACAGTGGTGCCAATTGGTGCCCAACCATACAACCAGGCAGCAGCACTATAAGGCATCGCAACACAGCCATGCGAACCCCATTGCCAGCCATAGGTTGGATCATAATGCCAACCATTGGAACCCGGACCATACACTGTATGCCACCAGGAATCATGCAGGAAGTAGCCGCCGCCCAGGAATTCCAGAGCATAATTGATATGTGTAGGTGGATACCAATAGGGTGAACCATAGGCCCAGGGCGAATAGAAGGTCGTGGGGCTGAGTTTCGCAAAAACATGGAAAGTGCCTGTAGGAGTTTCGAGGCCGGGTCGCCCAGTCATTACCGCAGCATTGAAGACTTGCGTGCCGTTTTGGTAGGCATAAAGCCACTGCCGCGAGAGACTCACAACGATTACCTTGCCTTGTGAGGATGGTACCGACCCACCTCCACTGTTAGAAAAATTGGCGGTTATCAATCCACCATAGACATAGAGGGGAGCACTACTCAGGCTGGAAATACGATACCACCTGGAGATGCCACTCCAAATGATCTGCCCGGAGACCGTGGCATATACGGTTACACGCGTGCCTGGTGCATAAACAGTGGCAACATGAGCATTGGTAGTAGTTCCTGAACGGACATTTGCCCAACCAGTCGTTTGACCAGCCCAGGTGCTAGCTCTGGTTAAAGAAGCAGCGGCTGCTACATGAACAGAAGATAGACAAGATGCAAGGATGAACGCCAATACCACGGCGAACAATCCAGGATACAAGGCCCTTTTCATAGTCTTTCCCATATAGCCTCACTTACATGTATGGATATACTCCTCTCTGTTCGGAGTATATACGAAATGTAGTTGAAAATACAAGTTCTATGAGCTGGCTGACATAAAAGCCGATCACAACGTCGCCGATACGTTATTCTCCTCTTTATTTTTTCAACACATCCATCTAAAGGCTTATCAATAACAGGACTCCAGGCGTGTTAGAAAAACAGAAATTACACTTAACGCATAGCCATTATTGTTGGTTGGGGATGGATAGCACTTCTAGCAATCAGGCTTCTAAGTTTGATGCATAGCCCTGCCAGGTTAATAGTAGAAGAAGCGAAACAAAATCGTTAAAGCGGACCGAAAGCTGTAACAGGAATTTACTTGCGAACTTCCTGTTACAGCAACCGAATTTGTGTTGCAATAGAGCTAAAATAGTGACAATTGTTGAGGTGGTTCTTCCCTACTTTTGGCAGACTCAGCTACCTTGGCGGGAGACTCAGCAACCATACGTTCGGCTTCCGCTACCACAAGAGGAATTTTCTTAAAATCGTTACGAATAACATCTTTAAGGCTTGCCTGATGCAGGCCAGCGGCTGGATGATACATAGCGATGCAGATGTATCCATCTTTCTTGCGAGCTCGGCCATGAATAGAGCTGATCTTCTCATTCCCGAAGAACTTGGCCATTGAGTAACGCCCTAATGTTACAATAACCTGTGGCTTGATAGCGGCAATCTGGCGATCAAGGTAATTATCACAGGCATCAATCTCTTCGGGAAGAGGGTCACGGTTATTTGGTGGGCGACATTTCACAACATTCGTTATAAATACATCTGCACGTTTCAGATTAATGCTTTCAAGGAGTTCATCTAGAAATTGACCAGCCGGGCCGACAAATGGGCGTCCCTGCTTATCTTCGTGAAAGCCTGGTCCTTCGCCGATAAATAATATGTTGGCGTTGGTATTTCCTTCGCCGGGCACTGCTCTTGTGCGACCTTTACAAAGATTGCATTTTAAGCAGGTCGAGACCTCTATAGCAACCTCTCGCAACGTCTCCTCTGAGGACATAGCGCTTTACCCCTTTTCATCTGTCATTTATAAAAGGATAGGTGAGCAAGAAACGATAGGGAGACAAAACAACCATGACGGTTGCCTGTCTCCCATGATTAGTAACTCTACCAGCGTCGATCGGGGCGTTGGCCAAAACCACCGCCATCTCTACGAGGGCCAGTGCTGGGGCTACGACCCGGACCTGCGGGAGGGCCGCCAGGACCCATTGGTCGTCTCTGTCCAAAGCCACCACTACCGCCGCTACCACCACTACCACCACTACCACCGCTATTGCGGTCACCGTAGCCACCACCACGATTGGGGCCAGTATCGCGGTCGCCGTAGCCACCACGATCGCGTCCACCACCGTAGCCACCACGATCACCATAGC
>JACDAE010000213.1 GCA_013695595.1 Ktedonobacteraceae bacterium
CCCATGGGTGGCCCACAGATGCGACAATTGGGGCAGCACGCCTGCCAGAAAACGCCACGCCCACGGAGGGAAGCCACCCGTCAATCCATAAAGAAGCAGCCCGGCGGCGACCAGGCACAGGCTCACAAACGTTCTCACCCGGCGCGATTCAATATACGCTGTTTTGCATTGCTCAATCATATCCTTTGTCCTGTTCTTTATTTTTTGACGCGTATTGGTTCATCACGGTTTGCGAAACCGTTCGGGTTGTGAACCATGGGCGGGCTTCTAAATCGCGCCCCTACACCACTACGGTTGGGCGTCGGAACGCGGGCTTCTAAATCGCGCCCCTACATCACTACGGTTGGGCGTCGGAACGCGGGCTTCTAAAGGGCACCCCTACACCATTCTTTTTATGCTGTATTTCCCAGAGTTGCGGGTAAAACGCTGAATGCTGTGATGTTTGCGACGCTCATGTCTTGCATCAACACGCGCACCCCGGCCTGTCCCGTTGTGAGCGTTGGATCGGTTACGTTGATCATCCAGGTTTGTGGCTCAGGGCTACCAACCAGCCAGACATGCGCAAACAGCATGGCCCCGATAGCACGGAAGCGCAGAGAATACATCGTGCCGCCTTGCGCCTGAAATGGCTTCGTGGCTAGCGTGGTCGTCGCACCATTCACGCGCTTGAGCAGGGTTATATGCGTTCCATCGATAAGCACCTTGTACCAATCTTGATTATCGGTCCAACGCAGGACGGCCCCCAGGTTGACCTGACCCTTATTGAATTGATTGAGCGAGCCACTCATCATGACTTCCATGTTTGTGCCTGGTAGTCCAAGCAGTGCGTTGAGCGTCCCCTGCGTATTGGCGATCTGTCCGGCCCCATTGGCAATCGAGAACGCATTGGCCTTATTGGCATCACCCTGCCACGCACGCCCATCCGAGGCGATCCCCCACAGTTGCTGGTTCTGACGTTTGAACGTATCCTGAGCCAATGTATTCATCACCGGAGCCGGAGCCACCGCCGCTGGTTGCTTGGGTTGTGGAGCCGCTGGAACGACTGCTTTAGGCGCGGTATTGGCAGCCCCACCCATCATCTGAGCCATAGGGGCCGACAGGGCGTTCTGAATAGAACCCGTGAAGAAACCCGCAATCATACCAACAATAATCAGTCCAACCAATATAGAGGCTAGCATAAGGCGTCTATTCATATATTTTCTCCACGTATAGCTGCGCGACGCACATTAATAGTGGGCACTAATTGAAGAGGATCGATGCCATTATGTCCACCAGCCACGGTGATATGCTGCACATCCAGCACAGCCAGCGACTGAACCTGGTCATGAATCCAGGTGACGCCCTGACGCATCTGCCCGGTAACTGGATCAGGCTGCCCACTAAAAGCATTCGTCGCATTATCAATCATATCGTTTAGTAAAGTGAGCGTTGCCGGCCCGCGTAACTGCTTATCCGACATCTTCATAATCTGGAACGCATCATGATGGACCTTTATGAGCCACGCCTTGACATTATCGAGCGCGGCGACGATAGCGGCTACTTTCGCACGCAGAGCTGGCGTCGCCGTGTTCGCCTCTAAGAGACCATAGAGATGTTTAGAGACATGCGCGAGATATCCCGGCGGGTCCTGTGTTGGACCTTCAACGTCCAGCAACCCGATCCGGGCCAGCCGCTCATTGACGTTCAATCCTGTGTTGGGCGGCAGATCCCGACTCACAAATGAAACACCATCCAGATATGTCAATGTACGCAACGTCTGGCGGCGCACAAAACCAACGTCCTTCGACTCCTGCCACTGATCACGCGTGCTGCCAGTCCATTCCAGGATCTTGCTCGTATTGCGATACAGCCAGATATTTAATCCGCCCGGCAATTCCAGCTCGTCAAGCGTAGGATCAGAGGCCAGCAGGTGCCGCAAATGATCCAGATAACTGAAATGCTGCGTATTATCAGACGCGTTAATAGGAGTCTGCGAAAGCTCACCGTAGTAAAGCCAGGTCGCAGGATCGGGCGACGGTGACAACGGCGCAACTCCCGCATCCTCCTCGGTTATCAGGAAACGGCTCGTGATATTCAAGAGATTGGTATGATTTTGATCGCCAGCATACAGCAACTGTGCATGCCCATTCACGACCGGAAACATCCCCAGTAGAATAGTCTGCATATCGGCCTGGTCCTTGTCTCCCAACAACCATGCATAATAGTTTTTGCCGCTGGCTGGTTGCGGAAGTTTGTTCAGGTCGACCAGCACTTTATCGTCAAGCCCCTGACTGCTATTTTCGCTAAGCTGGTTGCTACTCAAAAAAGTAACATGCCCTAAGACCGCATTCGTCATTGCGGGAGCAGGAGCAGCGCCAATGGACAGGCTATGCGATGCCACCAGGAAGTAGCCCAGGCCAGCCGTCACCAGGGCGATAAGCAACAAAACAATCATGCCAACAGCTAAACGATTCACCCACGGTCGCGCTTGCGGCAAGGGGTCCGCCAGCAAGGGTCGCGTTGGTATATCATTCAGGTCGGGTATGGTATTCATTGGAGATGCGATCCCCTGCGTCGTTGCAGTATCCAATGGGGATAGTCCGTTCAACGGGGATGAGGTGCTCCTCCATGGGACTACATTGTCCGACGAGGCTGCGGACGGCGCGGGCAGAGGCGCGGTCCGCATCGGCGCAGCCACTCTGGCCCCTACGGGAACATCTCGTTCCTGCACCAACGGAACGGTTCTGCGCGACAAGGCGACCTCTTCAGGATGGTTCAACGAGGCCGTGGTCCTGCGTGGCAGGCTCTCTTGCTGGCCCGAACCGAGCGGGATCGTTTTCCTGACGACGCCCCGTTGCTTGCCTACCTGGCCTCCCTTCAGGGCATTGACCAGCGCATCCATCGAAAGATAGACCGGGAAACCATGCCGTCCCGCCAGATGGACCAGGCGCTCACTGCCAGATGCCACAAACAGGATCGGCATATCCAGGTGACGTCTGATATGTTTGAGTTCTGCAAAATCTTCTGGCCGTTGGAAGACCCGTGCCTGCTCCGCCAGCATAAGCACAATAGGCTTTTTTTGCGCCAGGATTTCCTGAAAAAGGGCAGATTTCTCGTCGTCCGGCTCTACATAGAGTACACAAAAATCACCGCTATCGCTTTGTTTCATGTCTTCTCCTTTGCTCCGGACTTTACAATAATGCCTATAGGAATTGTGGCCCACACGGAATTATAAATGGCTTCCCTACCATGCTTGCTGTTGCGTGGGATTGTGGCCCACACGGAATTATAAATGGCTTCCCTACCATGCATGGATTTAATTTGCACGTTCAATGCTCATCAGGCGTTCTCTGCGATCTTTACGGCGACGCTGTACGGCGAGCTTTTCTCTGCTCTGTTGGGCCTCTTTTCGCTTGAGAGAGGTCAGGGCATAGGGCGTCACACCCATCTGGCGTAGCATGCGCACATCGAGTTCCAGCCGCTCTTCACTGATGGGATTAAATGGTACCGATGCGACCAGTCTGGCCGTTGGAGCCGTCGTAGATGACTCCATGGTTGGCAAACGACGCAGCGCAAGTGCCGCACTACAGACGGCCCGATAGACCATGGCGCATAATATTCCCCAGGCAGCCAGCCAGCATAGTGAGCGCGCCATCATCAGCAGGGCCATAGATGTCAACCCCTGCTGCTGGAAACTGGACCCGACGAGAGCGGTCAATTCCTCCCAAGAAGCAAGGGGCAATCCGTGCAATTTGTACAGCAGCAATCCACCAGCCACCAGGATTAACACAGGACTGCCCAGCTCGCCCACTGCGGGAACCAGGTGCAATGCGCCGACCTGTCCCCGTGCACCGACCGACCCACTCGCCTCCACATTGCCCTGACGCGTACTTCCCCATGTATGTACTAATGCCCCCAACATGACCAGACCACCACCGAGATACCCATTGAGTGGCAACATTTCATGTAAATAGAATGTCGCAACGATAGCCCCAAAGATCGGCTCCAGAATATAGATAAAAGAGATAGTGACCGGCGAAACATATTTCTGCATCAATACAGCGATCAGCGTTG
Source organism: Ktedonobacteraceae bacterium (assembly GCA_013695595.1). Lineage (GTDB taxonomy): Bacteria > Chloroflexota > Ktedonobacteria > Ktedonobacterales > Ktedonobacteraceae > JACDAE01. The sequence continues at coordinate 4,054 of JACDAE010000213.1, forward strand.
GCAGGAATGTGCAGGCACCCGCGACATACAGAAGCACCAGGCCATCCTTTGGCAACGTGGGATGAAAGGCATTCCAATCGCCAAAGAGCAGGGCCACAAGGCTTGCCCATAATGCCGTCGTCAACAACTCAACGCCAAAAAGTGCCCAGGGACTATATTCTTCTTTTTGCTCATAATCGGAGAGAAAGACATATCCAGTGAAAAACAGTCCGCCAAGAAAGGCGATCAGCGTCCCACGCATGCCACCCATCGATGAATTGAAAATTAGCAATGCTGTACCCACTACCGAGATCAGGCCGGCAAGCCAGGTGGTTTTCCCGACCGGATGGCGCAGGAAGATCCAGGCCATAAACGCTGCCAGGAAGCCGTTGAGCGATGGGAAAAAGGCTGTTCCGGTTGCCGTTGTATACTTCAGCGCAATCGCAATCGTAAAGAGCGCCAGGCAGAGGCTACTGCCCAGAAGGACACCTCGCTTGATCAACGCTCGCGTAATCTGGCGGCGGGCAAAGATAAGAATACAGATAGCGGCGGGCAGCAGAATAATCGTCTCTAAAAAGGTGAAGACGATTGGATCAATGCGCCCCAGTACTTCTTTCGAGATCGCATAATAGGTCCCAAATAACAACGCATTCAGCAAGAATGCGAAGATGGCAACAGATTTCATTTTCATGGCAGTCAATCCTTCGGGTGGTGGGATGGATATACGCCATCAACGCCGTTTTCACACGCTTACGCCAGTTCGCCGCTGGTCATACGGCTGGTCGCCTCACGCGGTGAACGAGTTGCACGCTCTACGGCATGGACTTCTACATCTCTGGCTTGAAACATCTGCACGGCGAAACGAGCGACCTCATCGACGCTGAACTCTTCACAGGAGAAAACATCGATATTCACCATTCCATAACAGGGCCACGCATGCAAACTTACATGACTGGTAGCGATGATCACAAAGCCAGACATACCATCATCAAGCGGATTGCTCGTCTTTATCTCGCGCAGAAAGACCGGGCTGACCTTATCCATGCCAATGCGGTCGGGATACTCATCGAGCACACGACGTAACAGGGCTTCGCTAGCCAGTAGCGCTGAATTACAACCGTACAGATCAATCATGACATGCTGCATAGATGTTTCCTTCCTTATGGGCGCGATACATCGGACCCTTTACGACTCAGTCTACACGGGATTATAAATGGCTCCCCTACAGGAGGGAAACTGTGCAATGAGAACACTCCATCTTCCCAGCCACGTTGTGTTTTGTCACACCCTGCAATCCTCTCCACATGTGCTTCTGCCTCTCCACCACGTGTGCTCCTGTTAAAAGAAAGTGTGCGGCAATATCCACCCGACGATACACCAGAACGAGAAGGCAATGAACACTGAGGATGCCCATGTGATGCTATAGGCTCGGCGTTAGCGTGCCCAGGAGCTGCCTCAGAAGCCGCTACACCTCTTAGTTCTTTTGCCGCATACCTTGTTCAAAGTATACAGAAAGAAGCAGCCTTTCTCAGGCTTTTTTTTTGCAGATCAAGGGTACGCCGACACGGAGAGATCGTCGTAGTACATACCAAGGAAGGATTGGGTCACAGGATGAGCGATGAGGGACATCTCTAAAAATCGAGATGTGTAGGGTAGGGCACCCGATTGATCGCGTCCATGATTGATCAACCTGGGCCACCATTCAATAAATTGTGGACGCAATTTCCCGCAATGCCGTTCAAATACGATGAATCATAGAATTGGCGTAGGGGCGCGTGCTGGCC